>CAYUNV010000305.1:0-3754 GCA_964446265.1 uncultured Negativicutes bacterium
AAAAGTTCGCCATCGAAGTCAATCCGCTCATTCACATTGTTGAAGATGTCCTGCCAAAAGGCCAGTGCGGCGCTTGCGGGTATGCAGGCTGCATGGCTTATGCAGAAGCGGTCGTCTTAAATCCGGATGTTCCGCCCAACCTTTGTATTCCTGGTAAAGAACCGGTAGCGAAGGCAGTAGCGGAAATTACTGGGAAAGCTGCAGCGGCGGTCGAACCGCGGATTGCGCAAGTGCGTTGCGCAGGCATTACCGGTAAAGCCGTTAAAAGTTATGAATATCATGGTGTTGAGGACTGTGTTGCGGCGAACTTGTTGTTCGGGGGACCGAAAGCCTGCAGCTACGGCTGTCTCGGTATGGGAACCTGTGTGAGAAAGTGTCCGTTCGGAGCAATGACGATGAGCGAAGAAGGACTGCCGGTTATTGACCCGGAGAAATGTACCGGTTGCGGCGTTTGCGAATCCGTTTGTCCGAAGAAAGTCATCGCGATGATGCCGATCGGGGCACATGTGCGGGTTAATTGCAATTCGAAGGACAAAGGCGCTGTTGCCCGGAAACTTTGCAGTGCAGCTTGTATTGCTTGTACGCTTTGTATGCGCGAGTGTCCATACGGTGCAATAAAAATGGAAAACAATCTCGCTGTGGTGGATGCGCATATTTGCATCGAGAAATGTTCGGATGCGAAATGTTTGGCAAAATGTCCGACGAAAGCAATCCGACCGGCAGTACTCGGGATCGTGCCGGGTACAGAAAGCCAGGAAGCTGTAGAAAAAGCTTGCTCTTCTTGCGCAAAGGCCAGCACGCCTTCCGCGTAACCCGATTTCATTCAACTCAAGGTTTGCTCCGTTCCGGTAACCATTGCAGCGTTGCCGGAGCGGAGTTTTTGTTGTACTATTATCTTTTGACGGATGCTGCTTGTGTAATGTACAATAGAGAAGAACCGGGCAGCAAGGAAACTGGGTAAGGCAAAGGTGAAAGTCTTGAAAATATTGACAAAAGCTGATATTTGGCTGATCGTGGTTTTATTGTTGTTTGCGTTTGTCGGGATTGGCTTAGGTTTGAGCAGGCTTGTCACCTCCGGCTCAGGTACTCTTTCGGCACAAATCAGTGTAGGTGGAAAAATCGTGCAGACTGTGCCGCTGCGAGAGGGCTACCGGCAAGAAATAGAAGTAAAAAATGGTGACCACTACAATAATATCGAAATCAATAACGGGAAGATTCATATCCGGGAGGCGGACTGTCCGGATCAAATTTGTGTACGAAGCGGATGGATTGGTATCGCAACGCAGCAAATTGTCTGCTTACCCAATCGTGTTGTTATCAAAATAGTGGCAACGGATAGCGATCTTGACGGTGTTGCGCGATGATTGAGGATCGATGATGGATATACGAAGAATGGTATTATTGGCGTTGTTTGTTGCGGTTGCCTCTGTACTGCACGTTGTGGAAGCTTGGCTTCCATTGCCGTTTCCGGTACCGGGGATTAAATTGGGCTTGGCGAATGTTGTGTCTCTGCTGGTGATTAGTTTTTACGGATGGCGGGCTGCTGTTGTGGTGTCTGTGTTGCGGGTAATGATTGGTTCATTGTTTGGCGGTACTATTTTTGGACCGGCATTTGCGATGAGTATGGGCGGGGCTCTGGTCAGTACAATGGTAATGGGTTATATGTACCAATATCACCGTCCGACCTTTTCTGTGGTTGGTATCAGTATTATTGGCGCTGTTTTTCATAATGCGGCGCAGATTGTGGTTGCTGCCCTGCTGGTTATGAGTGCAGGATTATTATGGTATTTACCGTATTTGATTTTGTTTGCCGTGCTGAGCGGCGCCGGAACCGGATTTACCGCTGCGTATATTTTGGCAAAAATGCCGCACTATTTTATGGATCAATCGGCTGAGATTGAAAAGTCATAGCCTGTTGTCGTTTGACTGGCAGGTTGTTTATGTAGATAAATATAAGACGTCGAGAAATTATGGTTCTGCTGCGGGAGGGAATATTTTGCGAGGAAGTTCAAACAAGAGCTTTGGAATGTTTTTGTTATTTATGATTACCGGTGCAGTATTAGGTGGAATTCTTGGCGAAATCATCGCCAGTGCCGGATTACTGACAGGGTTGACGCCTTATTTGGTAAAAACTGTTTCGATTGTGGATATGGCGCCGACAACGATCAATTTATATGTTGTCAAGGTAGTCATTGGCGTTTCTATCTTTCCCAATATTGTCAGTATTTTGGGCATCATTGTCGCAATTTTACTGTTCCGTCGCTTTTAAGGAGGTATCGCGATGACAATTATTTTGGCGTCTGCCTCACCACGGCGGATGGAATTACTTTCTCAGGTTGGCTGCGAATTTACAGTCCAGGCCAGTTCGCATCTTGAAGAGAATGTAGCCGGGTTGCCGCCGGCTGAAATGGCTGTTTATCATGCCCGGGCAAAGGCGTCGGATGTAGCCGCACAAGCTTCACCGGAGGATGTAGTGATTGGCGCGGACACCATCGTTGTATTTCAAGATCGTATTTTGGGCAAGCCGAAAGGATTAAAGGATGCCCGGCGGATGCTGACCGAACTTTCAGGACAGGAGCACCATGTGGTCACCGGAGTTGCCGTTGCGCGCGGTTCCCAGGTTTTTACCGATTTTGCCGTAACGGCTGTTCATATGCGTGCTTATAGTGTTGAGGAAATGGAAAACTACCTGGCAACAGGAGAATACCACGATAAGGCGGGAGCCTATGCCATCCAAGGCTATGGGGCTTTATTGATCGACAGTATCAGCGGCTGTTATTCCAATGTCGTCGGTCTGCCGTTAACTGTAGTCGCGAAATTGCTCAAAAAGGTGGGGGTCCACCTACTATGAAGACAGCTGAAGCTGCTAAAACACTGACCATCAAAGACTTGCCGGCTGATGAACGGCCGCGGGAGAAAATGCTGGTGAGTGGCGCGCATCATTTGAGTAATGCTGAGTTGATTGCGATATTGCTGCGAACCGGTACTCATCAGGATTCCGCGCTGCGTTTAGCGGAGCAGTTATTGTATAAATATCAGGGATTATCCGGTTTAGGCGGAATTTCACCGCAAGAAATCAGCCAAATCAAAGGGATCGGCCTGGCCAAGGCAGTAACCATAGCGGCCGCAGTGGAATTGGGAAAAAGAATGAGCGTTTTACCGATGGGCGACCGGCCTGTGATCCGTTCGCCGCAAGATGCTGCTGATTTAATGATGCAGCGGCTTCGGTATGAAAATAAGGAGCATTTTATCGTGTTGCTGTTGTCGACGAAAAACCATGTCTTGGCGATGCCCACGATTTCGGTAGGGAGTTTAAATGCTTCTGTCGTTCATCCGCGCGAGTTGTTTCGGACGGCAATCAACCACAGTGCTGCGGGAGTAATTATGGTTCATAACCACCCGAGCGGCGATCCGGCTCCCAGCCAGGAGGATGTCTTGTTAACAAAAAGAGTGGTTGAGGCAGGACGGATTCTGGATATTGCCGTTCTGGACCATGTGATTATCGGTGATGGGCGATATGTGAGTTTAAAGGAAAAAGGAATAATATGAATACTGTGTGCTGACAATTATGCCGGGTTGGCTTATAATAGGGGGTACATTATGAAAGGGGTTTTTGTTTCTATGTTTAAATTTTTTAATTCTTTCTCGCGGGATTTAGGTATCGATTTAGGTACTGCCAATACACTGGTACATGTCAAAGGGAAGGGGATTGTCCTGCGGGAACCGTCTGTGGTGGCAGTTTTGCGCGATACGG
>CAYUNV010000306.1:0-3718 GCA_964446265.1 uncultured Negativicutes bacterium
CTGCTGTCTTCGATGTTTTATGCTTGGACGAAGTATTCTGGGCCATCTGAGTGGCTAGCATTAATGCCGCTTCTTCGTTCAGACCTCTTGAAATACTGTAGCGGCATAGAGTAATATTCGCCTCGTTGTATTTCTGATCAAGCGGCGCTCCATACTCTGTCAGATACTGAATGCAGGCAGGATGATTGCCTTGTCCAAGGGAAGAAAAATCGACATTGACGTGTTGATTATCAGATGATTGGGGTTGCTTTGCGCTCGATGTAGTGGACTCTGATAGCAACGCTAAAACTTTCAGCAAGGTTTCGGTTGAAACTTGTTGAAACTTCGTCATAATTTCAGCTTGATTTTCAGGAGGAATAGGGAATCCGTCATCATTCCAAACAACATCATCTGCAAGAAACCTTGTTCGTTTATTTGTAGCGCGGTGAATGCCGCATGGTAGCTTAATGCATTTACCGCCTTCGCCTTTCCCGTCATCTTCCATAAAATCAGCAGCCGGGTAGACTTCGGGAGGTTCAAAATCAACTCTTGCGCACACTCCGTAAGCAATCTTACGCGCTAATTCGCCAGGTATTGCGTCTGCAAAAAACAGCCATAAATGAAAGCCCCTGCGTCCGCTAAATTCAAAATATGTCAGTAACCCACATGCAAGAAATGCCCCTGCGATTTTCCGTACAAATTGGTATAATTGCACAAGAGTTTGTCCGTCATCGGCATCAAAGTCGATGCAAACAAACTTCGTGAGTTGCGTCATTTGTTGCAAAGGTTTTACAGCCACCGTTATTTTCCCGTGAATATGGTTCTGTAAATCTTCAAATGTCAATTCCTTTTCTTTTTGAGAATAATAACTTTCACCATTATCAGCCTGAATCGCGTAAAGTTGTCCTGCCGGGTGGATAATCAGCCTATTCAATTGTTCAGCTATTGCCATCTTATTCGTGTACCTTCCTTTGTTTTTATTTTCAGCAGCCGCTCGGCGTCAGCCGGAGCGAGCTGCGCAGTATATAATAAATATAATAAGAGGAAAAAAACTTGAAGCTGTTTATTTTTTTACCCTACATACCGTAAGAAAATTAGCTGGAAAAATTTTCTTCGTGCAAGATAACGTCGGGTTATGTGCAGGATAACGACGGGTTGTGTGCAAGATAACGACGGGGTACTTTATTATCAGGCGTTTCCTTGCTTTTTGCGGCTTACGATTTTTAGTCTGTTCTGTTGCACGCCTTGATAATGTTGAACAATAGCATCAGGCACATCAAAGCAAATTGCCCAGTTTAACCATTCTGCTAGCCATTCTTTTTTTGAGAGAATGGAATCAGCACCATGCTTATATCGCCAGCCACTAATCACTCCATCATTAGTCAATGTGTTAAAAGCCAACTCTAGCCGTTTTTTTGTTCGGCTAGGGTACCGCTCATCAATCTGTTGCTGAATATTATGAAGTATCGTGATAACTTTAAGTGGCTGGTTTAGCGTGCCATGTGCTTTGCGAATGGTCCACTGAAACGCCAAGTACAGGCCAATTCGTTTTTCCCACTGGTTATGATAGTAGTCATACTCAAGTATTTTTTTATACAATAAAGCAGTCTGTCGGCGATCATAACCGAATAAGTACTTTCCATATTCACCAGGCCTAACCTTGACAGCAATAATATTGCTTCCATCTCGTGCCATGACTCGATCTGTGATTGCCAATACTTTGCTTTCGACGCTGACTTTCTGTGGCTTATTGTTTCGCCGATAGTCGATTACACCGTAGGCTCTGAAATACAGCTTGTCCAAGAGTTCAAAGCACTCTAAAATTTTCTGCCTGTCGACATCACGATGTCCTGCTCTGTACCCCTTTGTACTTTTCGGCTGTATGCCACGGTAGTCTAAGATTTTATCAATTTCTATCCAGATCGACTCTTCCGGAGTTTTCGCAGTATACAACCATTGGGTCAAGCCTAGAATCATCACATCTACCATCAAATCATCCATTTGAGCGATGGATTCCCATGGATCTTGCATACTCTGACTGCCCGATAAGCCAATTGTCATAGTAGCTTTACCGTTATCCCAATTCTCAGTATAAAATGGGGGTTTGCTTTTATCACCCCATTCAGAAGAATTCCCATTGGCAGCATGGATCGATTTAACAACATTACTTACGATCCGATGAGCTGGTATTGCGCACATATCGTTGCAAAAAATGTTGGTGGTCAAAATCGACTCTGGCTGCTTGGCCTGTTCATCGGCAACATTGACCGGTACTGTATTCGCAATAGATTTTGCTGGAGTAGTTGATTGTAAAACAGGTCTATATTTGTTCAGTACATCATCAATAGAAGATCCTTCCATAAATCCTTATTCCTCCATGTATGTTAGAAACAGAGCTCCATGCTACGTCACTAAACTATTACTCGCAATTAAACGAAACACCCCTCCTTTCAAATAGACAACTAATTGTCTTTGAATGCTGGTAAAAAAGGGCCGATTGAACGGCCTAAATTGTTAACGAATTCCTATCTCTGCAAAACCAAAACGATTAGGAGAAGTAATGAAGCGGATCAGCCTGCCATCGCGACCAAGCTCATACACCACACCCAATTTTTCTTGATCGTAAAGGCTTTCTTCTATGCGTGCCTTATCCGCCAGCCAGCGCCAAACGGCATCGATTTTATCATAATGACTGGCAATGAAAGTCCTCAAAGTTACAGCGTCCCATGTGTCCTCTTCCAAACGCAAAGCAGCTTTACGCACTTCGGGAACTCTGTCGAGTTTAACTTTCCACCAATATTTATTAACAAGTCGATAGGACGCATAAAATTGGGCAGGTGTCGCTGTATCATACTCAGTAATCTGGCCTTTGCCTAATACTTTAGCTTTTGGTACCAGCCCAGCTTCCTGATAACGATATAGGGACTTAGTAGACGCCTTAAACCCAAATGGACTGAGTCGTTCCAACACTTCATCTGCATTCATAATCACACCTCACCGAGCAAAGACACTAAGTGTCTATGTTCGTATTATATCCTATCAATTTAATATTGTCAACTATTTCAACAAATGTGCTTATTTTGTAAAAACCACGTTGCTAACGGCAAAAATATTGCTTTAGAAATTTTCATCGAATTTTTTTCGATATAAATATTATTCATTTTTTAAATAACTTTGATCAATATCATCTTCTCCTGAAGAATATTGTAGTAGCGCAAGCAATGCTTTGTTAGCATTGAATTTTTCAGCATAATCGAATGCGTCTCTTCCTTGATAATCCATTAATTCAGCATTTGCTTTGTTCTCCAGCAAAAGCTTTACCATCAATGCATCGTTATTGATAGCAGCTGTCATTAACAGTGTTCTTTTTTCTGTTACAGAGTTTACTACATCAGGACTTATACCATCTTGCAGCAATTTCCTGACCGTTGCAATATCACCTGATACAACAGCTGCGAATAATTGTTTCTTTAATTTACGCATGCAGTGCCTCCATCTCTCTTGCAATCTGCTTAAACAGCTTTTTCCGCTTGCGATCCGCAATAGGATGCAAACAAGTATTTTCTTCATCAAAGTCAGTCATTATTTTATAACAACGGTCCGGCACTTGAATTTGCCGCCATACTGCCCACTGCTTAAGATCGCATCGTTTTTCTATTTGCCTGCGAACTTTCTCTTTAATTGGCGCACGTACTAATCCGCAAAAATCATATGCTTCTAATAAATTATATTCTTTATT
>CAYUNV010000307.1:0-1176 GCA_964446265.1 uncultured Negativicutes bacterium
TAGTATTGCTTTTACCGGATTTAATGCAGGAGATACGCTCACTCTTACCATCGTCTCAAGCGAAGCCTCTAAGACTACTGATAATGGATTGCATTTACAAATTGGTGCCAATACCGCACAAGAACTTGTTATTGGTGTTAATGACATGCGTGCCACTGCGATTGGGGTCAGAAACGCCAGCGGCGGTTCGCTACGGGTTGATACTCAGTTTGGAGCTGAAGCAAGTATTGCTCAAATTGATACGGCCATCACTAAGGTTTCGAGTGAACGTGCTAAATTGGGTGCTGTCCAAAACCGCTTAGAACACACTATTAACAACCTGGGTGCTTCTTCCGAGAACTTGACTGCAGCCGAATCTCGTATTCGCGATGTAGATATGGCCAAAGAAATGATGAATTTCCAGAAGAACAACATTCTTTCCCAAGCTGCTCAAGCTATGTTGGCTCAAGCCAACCAACAACCACAAGGTGTTCTTCAACTTCTCCGGTAATTATAGAGAAATGGAATTGCCCCCCCAATATGGGGGGGCAATATTTCTCTCAAGAGTTTTAAAACCTTATGAGGTGTATTATGACTGATTTATTTAAAAAAAACATAGCTCTACTAAGCAGTGAACCCCGTCATTGTATCGCACCTATTAGTGAAGCGGACCTGAAGATTTTTTTTATGCATCAGGAACGCGATGAGGAATATTTCCGTGAATTTGATAAGGTTTATTTAATAAAAAATGAGCTTGCAAATACCAACCTGCCTGATTCCGAAAAAGTCGAGCTTATTGTTATTTTAGGAATCGAAGGTGTTAATGAAATAAAAGAAATATTGGAGAGAGTAAAAAACCCCCGGTCAATAGTTTTAGTTATTGAGCCTAGGCTTGATTTTTTACTAGATGTAATGGAACGTAAGGATCTTAGTTTTTTGTTAGAAAAGAAAGTGCGGATTCTTGCTCAACCACTTGAACTTTTGGCACAAGGACTTATGCAGGCGCTGGGATCTGAACTTATAATGGTTTCGGCCAATCTGAAGTTCTACATCACATATTATTATCGCCAGTATGATATTGTTACTACCCGGAAAGTGTTGAATATACTGGGGACAGCGATAAAGTATACTTTGTTTATTCTGGGAAATGATATCGAAGACTCGCTAGTAGGATTTCGAAATAATCTGCATAATTTG
>CAYUNV010000307.1:1186-3708 GCA_964446265.1 uncultured Negativicutes bacterium
CTGCGTTGAAACATTCTCTGGCGGGACGCCCTGCTATAGTGGTGTCAGCCGGTCCTTCGCTGGAAAAAAATATTGCGTATCTAAAGCAGGCTCAGGGGAAAGCCGTTATTTTGGCTGTTGATACCATATACCCTCGCTTACGGAAAGAGGGTATTACTCCAGATTTTGTTTGTACGGTTGAACGCCCTGACTATATTTATGATTATTTTTATAAGGATCAGGAATTTCCGCCTAATATCCGTTTGTTGGCTCCGCCTGTTTTATCACCGTTAATATTTGATAATTTCCCTGGCCAGCATATTATTCCATTACGGCGTGGGATTCGAGAATATAACTGGCTGAATCAAAAGATATTGAAACTTGAGAATGATAGTTTTGTGCCGATGGGAATTTCGTGTTCACACTTAGCCTTTGGTTTTGCCGCGCATATTGATGCTTCGCCCATAATCCTGGTGGGACAGGATTTGGCGTATGCTGAAGAAGGACGCCAAAGCCATTCTACAGGCACTATCTATGATGATGAAGAATTAAAAAAGATAGTAACTGACGAAGCCAAGCTGGAAACAGAAGGGTATTACGGCGGCACAGTTCTCACCCGTAAGGTATGGATTGAATTTAAGCTTTGGTTTGAGAATTTAATTGAAAGTGATCAATTGCGGGTAATCAATGCGACCGAAGGTGGAGCCCATATTATCGGCACTGAGCAAATACCGCTGAACGATGCCATTAGCAAGTATTGTAATGAAGATGTTAGGATAGAAGAATGGTTGGATGCCGTGGGTGAATATCCTCTTACCGCAGAGAGTTTGCAAAGCAATTTAGAAGAAGCATATAAAGAATTGAGCAAAATTCTAAAACAATCCCAAAAGATGAAAATAAAGATGAGCAATATAACGCTAGAGGAAAATATGTCTGACAAGCAGCTTGCAAAAGCGCTGGATAAAATGAAAAAAATGGACGGTAGCTTGCAACTTATATATAAAAATGACCTTTTGTTTCATATGATGCAACCTTTCTTAATCAATATATTCCAACGTTTCTACAAAATTCCCGGAGTCTTATCATTTGAGAATGTGAGCGAGAATTTAGCCTTGCAAAGGGAGTTTATGGAAGTCATGTGCATGGCAATGGAAAGAGTATTGAGAGTAATTGATGAAGAAATAAACAGCCAGGATAATAGTAGTGATGACGTAGCTGTTTGCAGTCAATGATTATAATGGAGGCAGGCTTACATGTTTAATGACAAATCTATTCTAATTACGGGCGGCACGGGGTCGTTTGGTAAACAATGCATTAAAATCATACTAGAAAGATATATGCCGAAGCGTTTGATCGTTTTTTCCCGTGACGAACTTAAGCAATTCGAGATGCAGCAAGAATATAGTGATACTGCAATGCGCTTTTTTTTGGGAGATGTTCGTGATGGTGAACGTTTGAAACAAGCTATGCGAGGGGTGGATTATGTTTATCATTTGAATTTCCTTCTTGTATCTATTGAAAACAATGTAGAAAAAGTAATTGCGCTGTCTACCGATAAGGCGGCTAATCCAATTAATTTATACGGAGCTACTAAACTGGCTTCCGACAAATTATTTGTTGCAGCGAATAATATTGCCGGTTCAGTGAGGACGCGCTTTGCTGTGGTACGCTATGGCAATGTAGTCGGTTCTCGTGGATCGGTTGTCCCATTTTTTCAAAAATTGGTGGCTCGGAATGCAACAGAAATTCCGGTTACCGATGTACGCATGACGCGGTTCTGGATTACTTTGCCACAAGGTGTTGATTTTGTTTTGAAGTCATTTATGCGGATGCAGGGAGGCGAGATTTTTGTCCCTAAAATTCCCTCAAGTCGTATCACCGACTTGGCAGAATGCATTGCTTCCAGTGTGCCTATAAAAGAAATTGGTATTCGTCCTGGGGAAAAGCTGCACGAGGTGATGTGCCCGGCTGATGATTCTCATATTACGTTAGAATTCTCCGATCATTACGTGATTAAACCAAGTATTACTTTTTTTACCCCTGTGGATTATGCAACAAATGGTCTGATGGAGAAAGGCAAGCCTGTAACTCAAGGATTTGAATATAATTCGGGTACTAACCCCAAGTTTTTGTCTGTTGATGAGATAAGGGAGATGATTAAAAATGCCGCAGATTCCCTATGCTAGACAAAATATAATTGACGAAGATATAAAGGCTGTTATAGAGGTATTAAATTCTGACTGGCTCACACAAGGGCCTGCAGTTGAACAGTTTGAGAAAACGGTCGCAGCTTACTGTGGGGCTCGGTATGCAGTAGCTGTTAACAGCGCAACCTCGGCGCTTCATATCGCCTGCTTAGCGGCAGGGGTTATACCGGGGGATACCATTTGGACTTCACCAAACACTTTTGTTGCTTCTGCCAATTGCGGTATCTACTGTGGTGCTGCAGTCGATTTTTTTGATATTTATGAATTGACAAATAACATTAGTATAGCTGATTTGGAAGAAAAGCTTTTTCAGGCCCAACGTGCAGGAAAACTGCC
>CAYUNV010000308.1:0-3677 GCA_964446265.1 uncultured Negativicutes bacterium
GGATCAAGCTTGTTGAATTGTTTTATAAGGCAGGATTGGAAGTGTGCTTGGCAGATATGGCAGAGCATCTTTTTCCTTTGGCCGCTCACCCGGCGTGTGCGGCCATCATGGAAGAACGATTGTGCCGACAGGGAATTCGGCTTCGCTTTCGCTCTAGTCTTGATGCGCTGGTGGAATATCCCGGCGGTCTGGAAGTCCGGTTTGCCGACGGCAGCCCATCGGAGAAAGCCGATTTGGTATGCATATGCATTGGTGTAAGGGCGAACATCAGCTTTATCAATCGGTCGCAGGTAGCTTGTAAGAATGGTATTCTTGTCGATGAACGAATGCAGAGTAGTGTGCCAGGTTTGTACGCGGCTGGCGATGCAGCGCAAGGAAAAAACCGCTTAACCGGTGTTTCGCAGATCATTGGTCTATGGGCGAACGCCCGTTATCAGGGACGAACGGCAGGAAAGAATATGGCTGGTGGTTATGATGCGATACCGGGCAGCATTCCGCAGAATATTACACATTTTATGGGGATGGATTTTGTGGGGATAGGCGATGTCATAAATTATGACGATATGAAGAGTATTAATGACAAGAACCGCTATATCCAGTCGTTTTGGCGGGATGGCCGTTTGCAGGGAGTAAACATACTCGATGATATTGGTAGCCCTGGCATTCTCCGATCTGCAGTGTATAAAGGCTTGAAGCGGCAGGATCGGCTTTTACAGCAGTTTTCTAACGGACAAGATTTGTTGATTGAGGAAATTCTAAAGGAGGTTATGGGAACATGAATGGGAACGAAAGACTGTTAAAAGGGAAGATCCCCGGAGCAGAAACCGGCATTGAAGTCAAAAAGTCAATTTGCACGATTTGTGATCCATTGACGCAGTGCGGGTTGGACCTGTATGTAAAGGACGGCAAGATCATTAAAGTGGAAGGCAGCATGGAGAACCCATACAGCAAGGGAACGTTGTGTTCCAAAGGAGCGGCAACTCGCCAATATGTATATCATGACGAACGAATTAAGACTCCGTTAAAGAGAGTTGGGCCCAGAGGTTCAGGAAAATTTGCCGAAATTTCCTGGGATGAAGCGTTGAATACGATTGCCGAGAAATTGAACGGGATAAAAGCCGGGCATGGAGCGGAAGCGGTTGCGTTTTTTTCCGGCTACACGAAGTATTTCCGTCCCTATCTGAAACGGTTAGCCCATTCGTTTGGTTCTCCTAACTACCTGACCGAATCCAGCACCTGCTTCCAAGCGATGGTCTTGGCCCAAAAATTGGTGTTTGGGCAGCCGGGCGGTCCGGATTTGCTGAATGCGAATTGCCTGCTGGTATGGAGCGCGAATCCCTTTCATAATAATCCGGGTAATGCCAGAGCGGTATTGAAGGGCAAGGAACGGGGCATGAAAATGATTGTTGTGGATCCCCGCCACACACCGACTACGGCAAAAGCAGATATTCATCTGCAATTGCGTCCGGGGACAGACGGAGCCCTCGCGTTGGCTATGGCGAATGTAATTATTGAGGAAAAATTGTACGATCAAGATTTCGTTGCCAACTATACCTATGGTTTTGAAGAATATCGGGAATATGTCAAACAATTTTCACCGGAAAAAGGGGAAGAGATTACTGCAGTGCCTGCCGGCAAGATCCGTGAAGCGGCCCGGCTGTATGCCGCGGCGCCAACTGCATCGATTATGCCGAGCGCAGCGCCGGTAGTACATCACACCAATGGGGTGCAAAATTACCGGGCGGTATTTGCTTTAGCCGGATTAACCGGCAACTATGATATTATCGGCGGGAACCGTGTCATCCCTCCCAGCTTTATTCATACGCCAGGGATGATTCCAACCCGTGAGCACGAGTTTGTCCAGTCCCGATCCTGGGATGAGATGGCGCCGCGGGTCGGAACGGAACGATTTCCCGTCTGGACAGAACTGATTACGGAAGAAGGCCAAGCGATGCAACTGCCGGAACAATTGCGGTCCGGTGAGCCGTATCCAATAAAAGGGCTGGTCGGATTTGGTTTGAATTACCGAATGTGGCCAGACTCAGAAGGTTTCTTAAGCAGTCTGGAGCAACTCGATTTCTTTGTGAATATGGATATTTTTATGACTGACAGCTGCAGGCATGCAGACATTGTTTTGCCGGCCTGTACTTCGGTGGAACGCAGCGAAGCGCGTTGTTATGGCATGGGCTATTTTGTTTATACGCAGCCTGCTATTGCGCCTCTTTATAACTCCCGTCCCGATACAGAGATTATTTATGATCTTGCCGCTCGTTTGGGCCTGAATGACCCGCTTTTCCAGGCCGGTTATGAAGCAAGTATTGATTGGATTTTGCAGCCGAGCGGGATGACTATTGCTGACCTCAAGAAACATCCGGCCGGGATGTTTGTTCCGCAGCCAATGAAGTTCGTAGAAAAGAAATATCGGCAGAAAGGGTTCGCCACTCCATCCGGGAAAATGGAGTTTAAGTCGAAGGTGCTGGAGAAGTATGAAGGAAAGCCAGGGTTTGAAGCGTTACCGGTTTATACCCCGCCTAAATATAGTCTGGTTTCTACTCCGGAAGTTGCCAAAGAATATCCATTCATTCTAAACACGGGATCCAGGCTGCCCATGTTTGTACATACCCGGACCTTCAGACTGCCATGGACGGCCAGCCTGCGGCCGAATCACCCAACCGCTGATATTCATCCGGACGATGCTGCGCGGCTGGGAATCCAACAGAACGAGAATATCCACATTGTTACGGCGAAAGCTTCTATTGCGGTAAAGGCAAATCTTACCCGAATGGCTCAAGCCGGTGTGGTTCATATGTATCATGGCCATCCAGAGGCGAATGTAAATGATTTGCTGGAAGGGGATTACCTTGATCCGCTTTCCGGATTCCCAGGCTTTAAATCGGCGTTATGCCGCATTGAAAAAGTGGCTGAAAAGGCGGTGGAGTAAATGAAAAAGACAATTTACCTCGATTCTGATGTTTGTGTTGGCTGTGGTGCTTGTGTGGTGGCATGTATGGACCAAAATGACATCGATCCGGCGAAAGGCCAGCCGCCGTTTCGCCGCTATTATCAGATAGAAGATGAGAGTGGTGTGCAGTATTTTTCAATGGCTTGCCAGCATTGTGAAGATAGTCCTTGCCTGGTGGCCTGCCCCACCGGTGCAATTGCCAGAGATATGATAACAGACAGCGTTATTGTTCAGCAGGAATTGTGTATCGGTTGTCACAGTTGTGCATTGGCTTGTCCGTTTGGTGTACCGCGCTATGATGCCGAAGAAAAGCTGCAAAAATGCAATTTGTGCGCAGAAAGAGTTGGCGTGGAGCTTGAGCCTGCCTGCGTCAGAGTCTGTCCGACCGGCGCTCTGAAATTTGGCGATCTCAATGAAATGCTGCAGAAAAAAGAAGCTACTTTCGCTGCGAATTGGTTAAGGACGGGACGGAGGTTGGTTTAGGCTCAATTGGGACTAGGGATTTTTTGCCGGGATAAAATCGAGGAGGCCATGATGTTTGTTAAAGTAAAAGATAAAAAATTGTATGAAGATGTGGTCAGTCAAATTCGAAATTTAATTGAAACAAAACAGTTAAAGCCGGGAGATATCCTGCCCTCTGAAGAAAAATTGTCCAAAAATATTGGCGTCAGCAGGGCTATGGTTCGCGAAGGGCTGAGAATCCTTGGTCTGATGG
>CAYUNV010000309.1:0-3649 GCA_964446265.1 uncultured Negativicutes bacterium
TTTCTTGAGGGACTATACCTTTTTTAGCATCAAAGGGACTTTTTCAGTGGCCTCGAACAGAGTGGCTGGATTTTTGTCGCTTTTCTTTTTGAAAAGTGAAAAGTCATCCTGCTGTTAAAGTTTGATTTGTGGTACAATTACAGTAATGTTTTGCCGGTGTCGGCAACCGTTATACCATACATTATTTAGGGGGTAACACAGTGTCAGAACAATTTGCCCGTGTAAAAGAGGGCATCTATAAGCGGTATCATTTGAACCCATTTGTCACGTTATTGAAGATGAAGATCATCGAGTTAGAAGAAGGTGCGGCAAAGATGGAGATGCCGGTACTGGAAGACATGCATACCAATCTGTTTAATGTGGCGCATGGTGGTGCTTTGTCAGCGTTAGCAGACACTGTAATGGGCGTAGTATGCGCAACCTTGCGCAAAAAAGTAGTGACGTTGGAAATGAACCTGAACTATATTCGCGCGGCTACGCCGCAAACGGCCATCCGGGCAAGTGGGACGCTGCTTCATAATGGAAACCGCACGATTGTTGCGGAAGCCGAGATTGTAGACGGGGCAAACGCCTTACTGCTCAAGGCGCGCGCTACTTTTTTTGTCGTAGGCGAATTTTCAATTGAGCCCGAAGAAGGTCAGAAGCCGGAATGATGAGGAGTGCTGCATTGCCGTACCGTGAAGTATTGACGACGGATAAGAATCTTTGCGTAGGCTGTAATAAGTGTGTTGCCCGCTGCATTGTCAAAGCCAATGTGGCTTTCCAGCATAACGGGGTAAATAAGATTAAAGTTGATCCGCACAAATGTATTCATTGCGGGGCCTGCATCCAGGTTTGTGACCATAATGCCAGAAATTTTGCGGACGATACCGCCCGCTTTTTTGCCGATTTACAGCAGGGCTTACCTATTTCTTTGATTGTTGCCCCAGCAATCCGTTTTACTGTTCCTAATTATCGCAAACTATTCGGCTATTTCAAGTCGGTAGGCGTTCGTTTGCTGTACGATGTTGCAATCGGGGCTGATGTTGCTGTATGGGCATACTTAAAAATTATGACGGAGTGGAGTTTGGATTCCGTGATTGCCCAACCCTGCCCTGTGATTGTGAATTACATTCAAAAATATCAGCCGCAGTTGCTTTCAAAGCTGGCGCCGGTTCATAGTCCCATGATGTGTACAGCCATTTATCTTAACCAATATAAAGGAGTCAAGGACCGAATTGCGTTTTTGTCACCTTGCATTGGCAAAATCGATGAAATGAATGAACAGCATACGCATGGCTTGGTTTCTTATAACGTAACCTTTGAAAAATTAGAGGATTATGTAAAGACCTATGTTGGGGATCTTAATGAGTATCCGGAAGTGGATTTCGACGACCTAAGCGATGGCCTGGGGACGGTTTTTAGCCGTTCGGGCGGATTGCGGGAGAACATTGAATTCTATTGTAATGGAACTTGGGTCAGACAAGCGGATGGACTGGAACTTGTTTGTAATTATTTGGAAGAATATGCACTGCGCAGCGGTACCGGCAAGCCGTTGCCGCAAATTGTTGATGTGATCAACTGTCGGCACGGTTGTATTGCCGGTACCGGAATGAAGAAAAACAGACCGGTTGACGATATTGATTTTGCGATCAATGCAGTGAAAAAAGAGAACATGCAAAAGATAAGCAAGGGCAAGGCACGCCAAGAAAAACAGGCAGTTTTTTCGCTGTTTGACAAAACTCTCCAGATCGATGATTTTCTCCGCCACTATGAGGATAAATCGCAAGCGGTGTCCGCTGTTGAAGCCATCGATATCGAGTCAGTTTTTGAGCAAATGCATAAAACATCGGAAGATTCACGGAAGATTAATTGTTATGCCTGCGGGTATGGAAATTGTTTTGATTTTGCCCAAGCAGTTGCTCAAGGCGAAAACCATATTGGCAATTGTGCCGATTTTAACCGCAAAGAGTTAATAAGAAAGAATGAATATTTGGTTAAAAAAAATCAGGATATCAAACAACTACATTATCTGGCAACTCATGATTTTTTGACAAATATCCCCAATCGCTATTATTTGGAAGAATATTTGAGCCAATTGAATACTGAAACGGAAAAGCAGCAAAATGAAAGTGCGTTATTGTTCATCGATTTGGATAATTTTAAAGTGGTTAATGATTCCTTCGGACAAGCGCATGGGGATCAAGTATTGATCCGGTTGGTTGACTGTCTGCAAACCCATTTAGGCCAGGACACTTTTTTGGCCAGACTAGGCGGTGACGAATTTGCGGCGGTTTTAAAAGGGGTTAGTTTGGAGAAAGCCCGCGGCATTGCGAATAAATTATTGCAGGCTTTGGGAACGGAAAATTTTAATTTTCAAGAACGGCCAACGATGCTAAACGTTACGGCCAGTATCGGCATTACGATGATTGACGGAACACGTGATACGCAAAGCCTATTTTCTTATGCTGATATTGCTTTATATACGGCGAAAGCAGAAGGCAAAAACAGAACTTTCATTATCAACCCGGATGATAAAAAAACGAACTTATTTGAAACCAATCAGATTATTTTACAAATCCATGACGCCTTTAAAGAGAACCGCTTTATGCTGCATTTTCAACCGGTGTTTAGAAGCACCGGCGCTATTCTGCACTATGAGGCGTTGCTGAGGATGGTTGATTCTGTCGGGCAAACCGTTTATCCTAACCGGTTTATGTCGGTAGCCGAGCGGTTTGGCTTAATGTCAAAAATTGATCAATGGGTAGTAAACGCGGCGCTTTACTTGTTGTCCATGCATTCCGGCGTATCAGTCTTTGTAAACATTTCTGCTGCCAGTCTTGGCGACAGTGAATTACTGAAGTTTATTGAAACCCAAATTCGCAAGAGCCGGATTTCGCCCGGTCGTATCGGTTTTGAGATTACTGAAACAGCGGCAATCAAGGATTTAAGCCACGCAGAACATTGGATCCGCAGGCTGAAGCTGCTGGGCTGCAAATTTGCCTTGGATGATTTTGGGGCTGGCTTCCTGTCTTTTCTTCATCTGCAAAGGCTGCCGGTAGATTATCTTAAAATTGACGGATCGTTTATTCAAAACTTGGACACCGATGCTAGAAATCGGGAATTGGTAAAAGCGATGAACGCTGTTGCCCATGCTCTGGGCAAGGAAACGATTGCCGAGTATGTAGAAAATGAAGCGATTTGGACCATCTTACGTGAGCTGCAGGTTGATTGCGGCCAAGGATATTTTTTAGGCAAGCCAGGATTGTTCATGGAAACCTTTCATTCGTCTGGAAATCAATTAGTGCAAGGATCAAGTAATTTTTGAGCATGAATATTGGAGGTGTGTTTATGTCTGTTCATCCATTAGCGGGCCAAAAAGCTCCTAAATCAATTTTGGTAAATATTCCTCGTTTAGTCAGCGCTTACTATGTCAACCATCCGGATGGGAATAATCCGGACCAACAAGTTTCATTCGGTACTTCTGGGCATCGAGGCAGTTCGTTGCAAGGAACATTCAATGAAGACCATATTTATGCTGTTGTGCAGGCTATCTGTTGTTATCGCCAGTCCCAAGGCATAGCAGGGCCTTTGTTTCTTGGGTATGATACGCATGCCTTATCGGAACCGGCCTTTATTACTGCTGTCGAAGTGCTTGCGGCGAATGGGA
>CAYUNV010000310.1:0-3643 GCA_964446265.1 uncultured Negativicutes bacterium
GGGTGAACACGGCATGCAGGAAATTTATTTAGGTACTACCGAAAAATTTCAAGCTGCCCATCGGTTTTACGAAAAATATAGGTTTGTGCAAATTACTAAGGAATCACTGCCAGAGGCGTTCCCACGGATGAAAGTGGATACGCGATTTTATATGCGAAAGATATAATAAAGTTTCCTAGTTCCTGTTGAAGGGATGATCAGAAACATGAAAAAACATTTGAATATTTTTTTCCCACAATGGCAAGGCGGAGGGAAAGACAAATCGACTTATGCCGGTGCAGTCGAAATCAAAAAAAATTACCTGGGCAACCGAATATTCCGTGATGTGGAAGTAAGTCTGGAAGAGGACTGCCGTATCCAAAATGGTATTATTGGCTATCAGCCTATTATGAACCAATTAAAGCGGTGTAAAGAATTGATACTGCAAGAACAACCTACCAGTATTTTTACTATCGGTGGGGGCTGTGATATAGCCATTGCCCCAATATCATACTTAAATAGTGTGGTTGATCTCACGGTTTTATGGTTTGACGCCCATGGCGACTTGAATACGCCAGAAACTTCTATAAGTAAGGCGTTCCATGGGATGCCGCTTAGGACTCTGTTAGGGGAAGGGGACAATGAAATTTTACAGCAAACCTTTTCCGTTTTGACGCCGTCGCAAATCATCTTATTAGGCAATAGGGACCTTGACAACGCGGAAACCCAGTATATCGAAAAGGAAAACATGAATTTTTTCAAAGTAGAAGACCTTGAAACCGATGCAAATTGCCTGCTGGCTGCCATGAAAGCGCAAGAAGTAAAAAATCTCTATATTCATATCGATTTGGATGTTATTGATCCTGTAGAATTTCCGTTTGTCCCGGTTCCGGCGGTGGGAGGACTAACCATTCCAACCTTTTTACGCCTTTTAAAAACCGTATATGCAGAATTTCCGACCGTAGGCTTATCGCTTGTGGAGTATCAGGCATCAGGGCGGGGGAAAATAGAAATAATAGAGGAAATTATTAATCTGGGCGTTTCTCTCTGATGAAGCTGCCGGAATGGTAAGAACGTTTGATTTACAATAGGGATGAGGTTGCTGCGGCTTGATAAGCAGGAAACCATGTTGCAATGTCGAATTACAAAACTATAGTCTAATGTAAAAAATAGAGTATTGGCAAACTTGCCGAAAGGCAAGGACGCAAAGCCGTGGGTCTAAAAGCCACGGAGACCAGGCTCAAGACTGCCAGGCCGCACCGGATGAATCCGGTTAGGTTTTGGCAGTTTTTTTGTCTTATAGAAAGTGTAAATACTTTCTATAACATAAGACCAGCTATAAAAAGTCAAGTCCTTCAAGTTAAGTGCAACCATTGACTTCCGCCGTCGCTATGCGTGAGCCTTGGGTTCAAAGAAGTTATAACTTCTTTGAACCCTTAGAGCGAACTTATTTCGAGCTTTACAGCTTGTTACCTCAACACGGAAGGGTTGGGGTTATAAGCTGTTAGCGAGATAAAGCTCGGCGCAAGACTGGTTTTCTAATTTCTGGAATGGAAGTAAGGGAGTGTGAGAGGCCGCATGAACAAAATTGTTGTGATTGGTGCGGATGCGACTGGCCTGAAAGCCGCCGCAAAACTCCGCCGAAGCGATCCGAAAGTACAGATCACCGTTGTCGATAAAAGTGATTTAATATCCTATGGAGCCTGCGGAATGCCGTATTACGTATCCGGAGAAATCGACCACATTAACAAACTAATGTCAACCACCCATGGCAAATTGCGCAATGCCGCATACTTTAAAAGCACAAAAAATATTGATGTTTTGACAAAAACTTTGGCAACCGCAATTGATCGAACAGGCAAAATGGTAATAGTAAAAGATCTTTTAACGGGGGCAGAGCGATCTTTGCCGTATGACAAGTTGGTTATCGCTACAGGAGCTTCACCGGTAAAACCGGCACTGCCGGGAATTGCATTGGATAACATTCACCAAATTTGGCATCCGCACGATGCCGTCGCCATTCGTAATAGTGTGGATCAAGGGCAGTTTAAGAACGCTGTCATTGTTGGCGCCGGTGTAGTTGGGATGGAGATGGCGGCTGCTTTAAAACGGCAAGGTCTTAACGTGACTGTTATTGTGCGAAAAGATCGGGTTTTCACCGCTTTTTTAGACGAAGAAATTGCCAAAGCAGTGACGGAATATGTACGCGAAAAAGGAATTACCATTCTCACCTTGGAAAATGTGCAGCAGTTTATTGGTGATACGGCGGTAACTGCCGTGCAAACCGATCAGCGAGCTATTCCAGCGGATCTGGTTGTTCTGGCAATTGGCGTTAGCCCGAATGTTGAACTGGCCCGCGCTGCCGGGTTGGAAATTGGTGCAACCGGCGCAATTGTTGTTAATGAATATCTTCAGACCAGTGATCCGGATATTTATGCCGGCGGTGATTGTGTGGAAACGACCAACATGGTTACCAGAAAAAAAGTGTTTGCCCCGATGGGTTCAACGGCCAGCAAACAGGGGCGGATTATCGGCGAAAACCTTTGCGGCGGGAACGCAGTCTTTCGCGGCGTTTTGAATACAGTCATTGTCAAAGTAATGGGTCTATCGGTTGGAAAAGTCGGCCTAACCGAACAAAATGCAAAGGATAATAAGTATGAATATGCGAGCGTGACAGTTGAGGAGCACGACCGGCCCCATTATATGCCGGAAGCCCGGTTGATAACCCTGAAATTAATTGCAGATACAAAAACACGAAAAATTCTCGGTGCGCAAGCTTTTGGCGAAGGCGAAGTTGCCAAGCGCATTGACGTCCTTGCCGCCACACTGACACTCGGCGGGACAATCGATGATTTGTCTGATATGGATTTAGCGTACGCACCGCCTTTCAGCAGTCCAATCGATAACATTGCTGTGGCTGCCAATCTCCTAATGAATACGCTGCGTGCCTGAGGATCGTTGATAAGTTTTGTTTGTCTGAAGAAAATTGAGATAACAACGCGAGGTACAGCGGGATTGTTTTAGAAAAACGTATTATAATAGAATCGAATAACTAATGACTTATTTGCGTACAGAAATAAGGCCATAATGACAAAAAATTGCGAGGTGAAAGATCTTGGTTAAAAAAACTGCCGTTGTTTTAGTATTCCTACTTTGTCTAATCTTTACCGGACTACAGGTAGGTTCCGCCGCTGCCCCGCTACGGGTGGCCATACTGCCGGTATCGTTTTCGCACAGCTATGTTGACCAAGGTGTGGAGGCTGTCATTAGTAAGGCGTTGGCAAATAAATTTCACACCCCGTTAGCCAATATTGTCCCTGTTTTTGAAATCATCCCTAAGGAGGAAGTTCAAAAGGGACTGATAACTGAAGTAGGGGCAAAAAAAATCAACGCGTTTAAGTTAGATGAAAATCTTCTCAAGAATATTGCCATGAAAACAAATGCTAATATCGTGATTGGCGTAGAAGTAACACAATTCTGGACGATGCAGACAATGACCTTTTACGGCGATTTATTCCGGGAAACCAATTTGGCGATGAAAGTGCTTGTATACCATAAACCGACAGAAACGGTTACGGAGAAAAAAGATTATGATAATTATGCGGGGGATGAAAGTTTGTGGGGACAGCCGGATTTTATGGCGGATCAAATGATATTTAAGTTG
>CAYUNV010000311.1:0-3631 GCA_964446265.1 uncultured Negativicutes bacterium
AAATCCCTTGTTCTTCGGGACGTGCCGGTTCGATTCCGGCCTCGGGCACCAAATAAATTCAAAGGGTTAAGAGCTTCGGCTCGTGGCCCATTTTTATTTAACTTGATTTTTTGCTGCAAATTTGCTGCACTCTGTTCCAACGGAGGTGCGGCATGGCATCAATTTTTTATCGCGGCAATCTTCAATGGCACGCCCAGATTCGGCGTCGGGGGCACCCGGCAGTTTGCAAGACGTTCGAGACAAAAGCAGCGGCCGAGGTGTGGGCGAGGCGGGTTGAAGCCGATATGGACAGCGGCCAGTTCGTCTCGACCAAAGAAGCCGAGCGATATACGCTGAGCGAGTGCCTTGACCGTTACATTGAGGAGTATATCCCGCGTTTGAAGCATCCTGAACGGGAGGCTAACCGGGCCAGGGCGATTCAGAAGAGGGCTATCGCCCAGCGGATCATGGCGACTATTCGCGCAACGGATATTGGAAAATTTCGAAAAGAGCGCGAAGCCGAAGGGGTGAGCGGTAATACCATCCGCCTGGACTTCGCTCTTCTTTCTATGCTCTTCAACTACGCCCGCGCGAATTGGAACATGGAAAGTCTGCGAAATCCTGTGGAGTTGGCGACCAAGCCGAAGCCGGGTGATGGTCGCGACCGACGCCTAGAAGATGACGAGGAAGAGCGCTTATTGGCGGCGGCTGCGCCTGAATTTCGTCCGATTATCGTATTTGCCATTGAAACCGCCATGCGCCGGTCTGAAATTGCCAATCTTCAATGGAAAAATGTGAATATTCGTGGCCGGTCTGTCTATTTACCCGAAACAAAAAATAATGAGGCTCGGACAGTCCCGCTTTCCTCAACAGCCTTGGCTGTTTTGAATAGTATCAATCCTGGCGGATTGGTTTTTGGTTTATTGCCTGACCAAATTACAAATGCCATGCAACTCGCGTGTAAACACGCCGAAATTAAAAATTTGCGATTTCACGATTTGCGCCATGAAGCGACAAGTCGGCTTTTTGAGAAGACGGATTTAGACGTAATGGAAATCAAGGCTATTACTGGACACAAAACATTGCAAATGCTGGCGCGGTACACGCATTTGCGGACGGCAAACCTTGCGGCGAGGCTGGACGGCGCGAAGCGGGGCGAAGTCCGCACATGAAGAAAAAGGCCCGGTTCCACCGGGCCTTTCCTTTGCGGGCTGCGGCCAACCTCAGAGATTCATTGCTACTTTATTTCATCACAAAAATGACGAGCAAAGAAAAAGAGCCATTCAAGTTGGCTTTTCTGGAGCACGCTCACATTAAAGTCTTTTGGAACCATTTCAGTTGAGACAATTTGAGGAAGGTCAGAAATAATGAAGTTCCGATCTTCATCCAAAGAGTCCGATGGAGTTACGCAAGCCCGAATGAGTGCTGCACACATTTCCATAAAACAATGATTTGCACCAAGGTAGTCCCACCAGTCCCTGCCAATACGGATAGTTACATCGACAGAGATTCCTTTTCTTGTAAAAGAACAACTCCACCTATCATCAGGCTGTACAGTAATAAATTCTTTAGGTAATTTTTCTCGAATATTTCTCAGTATATGCCAGTCTTTCTTGTTTGAAAGCTTTTGAGTTCCATACAAAACGCCGTATGTGAAATCTATCTTTTTTACTTTATGAGTTTCAGCCCACTCTTCTGCATTGTTAATAATTGCATCAGCAAAATTTTCACTCATTTCGTCATTTAAACACCGAGGGCCACTCTTTAAAGTGACAAGCTTCAAAACATCGCTTTCTAGTTTTTTCCCGTCAAGAGCAGAGTTGGCTGTATGCATCTCACTGATTACATTTTCCCATCCATAAAGGGGAAGCATCACCTCTTCGACCATTCTTCCTGCGGAAGTTTCCATAGACGAAAATTCTTTGGCAGGAAGAATGTCTTTTTCTATTTCTTCGATATAGCTGTAGCCCCTTTTCATGCAATGTATCATAAGAACAAAAGGGCTCGTGTTGAATTTTTGAAATTCTGCGTCTTTGGAGGGAAGTGAACCCACATGAGACGAAATTCTATTTCTGAATCCATTTTCAAGCGTAAGAATTCTTTTTGTGCATTCTGGAGTTGTATCAACAAACTGCAATTCTTGCAGCAGATCGCTTTTTTTAATTACCCTAGCACTCGGTTTTGGCAGGCCTGCGTGTCCTCTTGCCATGCTGAAACTCCTTATTCAGAAAAGGATTTTGACTTACGTCTAGTCTTTGGTGCGTTATAACAAACATCACCATTCTGGCTACCATCTTCCCATACAAAGGTTTCACCGTTTTTAAACCACTTTCGCGTTCTAATATGTGATTGAACGTATATTATTCTGTAGCCATCACGTGGCTTTTCGTAGAGCGTCCAATCTCTTTTTTCTAACTTATCCATCTCATCTGCAATTACTTCTCCTGCAATTTTTCCAAGTCTTGTGGGAACAGCATTGCCAACCTGGGCGTACTGCTCCATAGTCTTGCCTGCAAATTCCCAATTATCTGGAAACTCTTGAATTCGTGCATATTCTCTGAGTGTTAAGGCTCTTGTCTCAATGGGATGACACAAGGAAGTACTAGCATGATTAGGCATTGTAACAAGTGTCGGGCAAGGCAGGTCGAATGTAAGTCTACGCCACCATCCTGATCGTCCGCCTTTAGCAAAGAAAGCTTTGCCCATGGACTCTTGTTGCATTTCAATAGGCAGGCTGCGCCAATTTGATCCTTGAGGAACTTTTGATAAAAAAGATTTTTTCCTGGGACTGAAGTCCATTATAATAGGTTTTTCCTCCTCATCTAGATCGCCTATCGCGTCTCTCAATGTTTTCCAAGGGATTTTTTTCTTTAGTTCAAGGCCTGGAAGTTTTAAATCTCCTGCATGTGTTGAATCTTCGCCATTTTTCCCATGTGTCGGTTCTGGAAAATCAACTATGGCATTATACCTATTTCCAATAAACAATACGCGCTCTCGTATTTGTGGTGCTCCATAATTTACTGCATTAACCTCAAAACAGTCCATGTGGTATTGTACCCCATGAAGATTTTGAAGGTCTTCCGAGAACAGTCTTATTACAGAACCGGCTTCTTCATCAGGCTTTAAAGGCGAGCCACCTTTGTCAGGCCTATTCTTGAGAGGGCGGTGGTTTAAAGCGGCAGAAATAAGACCCCTGACATTCTCAATCAAAAAAAACTTTGGCTTCATGTATTCAACAAAATGAAGATATCGCCAAAGCAGAGTGCCTCTAGGGTCTTGGGTTGCTTTTCTCTTGCCTGCGGTGCTGAAAGATTGGCAGGGCGGGCCGCCCACCAGCAAGTCTACTTCTCCAGGTTTTAGGCCAACAGCCTTCAAAACATCAGCAGGGTCGATATTGTTTATATCGCCCTCAAAGATTTGTCGGTTTTTGCCCAGACGGCCAGCCTTTTTGTTTATTCGGATGGTTTCGCAAAAGGCGGGTTCTTTTTCAATGCAGGCAAGAATTTCAAAACGATTGGTGGAGTCAAGGCCAATATCTAATCCCATTGCTCCAGAAAAGAGCGAAATGACGTTGTATTTTCTAGACTCGTCCATATGTCCCTGGAATTGGTTGAAATGAAAACTTCTTTTTCAAAATAGTCCTTTTAGACGG
>CAYUNV010000312.1:0-3624 GCA_964446265.1 uncultured Negativicutes bacterium
AAAATAAAAATATTCTCAATGTTCGAACTAAAACCAGTATTTTCTAGAATCTTCTAACGATGGTACAAGGCTTGCTGTTTCTCCCGGCCTATACAGCAGAAGAAAATTCATATTACCTGCTGGACAGAAAAACTCCCAAACAACTTATCGTTGCTTGGGAGCCCACTCAATATTTCACACTATGATCAATCCGTTATTTCACAACAATATTCACTAATTTGCCCGGGATACAGATGACTTTTACGATTGTTTTGTCTTCCATCAATTGTTGGATCCGTTCCAATTCCATTGCTTTATTTTCCATTTCCTTTGCATCTGCGTCAACGGAAACAACCAGCTTATCCCTAACTTTACCATTTACTTGAACAACTACTTCGACTTCTGAAACTTTCGTGGCTTCGGCCTGGTAAACCGGCCACGGCTGCTTATGTACACTATCTCCGCCAATAGTCGCCGCCCACAGCTCGTCAGTAATGTGCGGCACAAACGGAGCCAGCATCCTCAACAAGCTGGAAACCACCTCATAAATCAAAGCCGGCCGTGGTTCCGCCACTTGATCCTTGAACGCATATAAAGCGTTGACCAATTCCATCACGGCGCTGATCGCCGTATTGAAATTGAACCGGTTGCCGATATCATCCGTAACTTTTTTAATCGTCAGGTGTAAAACCCGGCGCAAATCTTTTTCTTCCTGTGTTAACGTCTCAGGATCATAAGCCGCGCTCGCTTCCGGATTTTGCATAACCGATTCATAATGGGCAATAATCCGCCATAATCTGCCTAGGAAACGGTACGCGCCTTCAACGCCTTGATCGCTCCACTCCAAATCCCGTTCCGGCGGCGCCGCAAAGAGAATAAACAAGCGGGCAGTATCTGCGCCGTATTTGCCGACAATCTCTTCCGGTGATACAACATTGCCTTTGGATTTGGACATTTTGGCGCCATCTTTGATGACCATACCTTGCGTCAGCAGGTTTTTAAACGGTTCATTGACATTAACGAGACCAGCATCCTGCAACACTTTAGTGAAGAAACGCGAGTACAATAAATGCAGGATCGCATGCTCAATGCCGCCGATGTATTGATCGACCGGCATCCAGTAGTTCGCTTTATCCGCGTCAAACGGCAGCGTCGTATTCTTAGGGTCTGTATACCGCATATAATACCAGGAAGAACAGATAAACGTATCCATGGTATCCGTTTCCCGGCGCGCTTCCCCGCCGCAAACAGGACACTGGCAATTTATAAAATCTTCCGCATTCGCCAACGGCGAAACCGATCCACTGTCGAAGCGGACATTCTCCGGCAGTTTTACCGGCAACTCCTGTTCAGGAACAGGAACGATACCGCACTTCGAACAATAAATAATCGGGATCGGAGCGCCCCAATACCGCTGCCGTGAAATCAACCAATCCCGCAACCGGTAATTGATGCGACGTTTGCCGATTTCCCGCTCCTCCAGCCATTTCGCCATGGCAACTTTACCAACTTCATTATCTAAGCCGGAGAACTCACCCGAGTTTACCATGGTACCCGGATCGTGATAGGCTCCGGTCATTGTTTCGATAGACAGGTTCCCTTCCGGATTTTGAATAACCAACCGTTTCGGCAAATTGTACTTGTCGGCAAACTGCCAGTCACGCTCATCATGCGCCGGCACGCCCATTACCGCGCCGGTACCATAATCGGCCAAAACATAGTTAGCAACCCAGATTGGCACTTTCTCTCCGTTGAACGGGTTGATTGCATAAGCACCGGTAAACAGACCCTCTTTTTCCACGTCAGTCGCCGTGCGGCTAATCTCACTCAAATTCCGCATCCGCTCGACGAAAGCCCGTACAGCAGCTTCCTGTTCCCGGCCGGCAATCAGTTTTTCCACCAACGCATGTTCCGGCGCCAAAACAACATAAGAAACACCAAACGCCGTATCATGGCGAGTTGTATAAACCGGTATCTTGGCATCCAATTCCGGCACGGAGAAGCTAAATTCCGCCCCCTCGCTGCGTCCGATCCAGTTTTCCTGCATGGTTTTAACCCGATCCGGCCAGCCCGGCAATTCTTTCAAGTCCGCCAGCAAACGGTCAGCATAATCAGTGATTTTCAGGAACCATTGTTCCAACTCTTTTTTCACAACCATCGAATCACAGCGCCAGCAACAGCCATCAATAACCTGTTCATTCGCCAACACCGTATTACATTCGTTGCACCAGTTTACCGTCGCTTTTTTCTTATACGCCAAGCCGCGTTTGAAAAACAGCAAAAACAGCCACTGCGTCCAGCGATAATAATCCGGCAGGCAAGTAGCAACTTCCCGTTCCCAATCATAACTGAAGCCCAGTTCTTTCTGTTGGCGTCGCATATTCTCGATATTCTCCGCCGTCCATTTTGCCGGATGGATTGCATTTTTTATCGCAGCATTTTCCGCCGGCATTCCAAAAGCATCCCAGCCCATCGGATGAAGCACGTTAAAACCTTGCATCGACTTGAAGCGGGCCAGCACGTCGCCGATCGAGTAATTCCGCACATGTCCCATATGCAAATTTCCAGATGGATAAGGAAACATCTCCAATACATAATATTCCGGCAGTTGGCGGTTCACCGTAGTTTCAAACATTTTCGCGTCTTGCCACGTTTTTTGCCATTTCGTTTCGATATCATGCGGCAGATATCTTTCTTCCATAATTATACTTGACCCCCTATTTATTTAATTTTAATGAATAAAAAAAGCCCTCGGCAAACAATGCCAGGGGCGAGTTATTCCCGCGGTACCACCCTGATTAACAGCATAACTGTTATCTTATCCAGTCGCTAACGCAAACTACGCGTCAACCGCTATCGATTTGACGGTTGATCCTCCACAGTGAGTTCAGCGGTTTTGTGGATTGGTTCGCATCAGCCACCAATTTTCTGAGCCACAGGTAACACTTACTACCCTGTTTCAATGGATATCGCTTTAAATTATATAAAACCCTTGAAAAAAAGTCAATCATTAGACAACTCGTTTTCAACTCATCTGTTTGGCAAAATAACGCTTATCCTTTCAATATTCCCGCATTTGCAAAGCAACAATCAATGCCATATAATGTAGTTGAACCCCGCCCCGGCGGGGGCGTTAGAAAGGAGTTTTCAGCATGGCAGATCCAACAGTAAAAGCAGAGGTACTTTCACGTTTAAAAAATGTCAAAGGACACATTGCCGGCATTGAACGCATGGTGGAAGAGGAACAAGCCTGCGGCAATATTTTGATTCAACTCTCGGCCATCCGGTCGTCCATTGAAAAAATCGGCATTTATATTTTGGAAAACAACGCCGTATCCTGTTTGGGTGACGGTTTGGTAAACAATCCCGCCGACAAACAAAAAGTGGAGCAGATTGTAAAACAAATGATTACGTTCTTAAAATGATAACAAAAAGCCTAATATCCGCTGCATCAAATCAAAGTAAAGAATAACTCCAGTCAACAGAAGTATGAAACCCGCTGCACCTTGCAGCAAGGGTAACCATTGATAGATATACCGCAGCCAAGGCAAAACACGGTGCAAAAACAGCGCCATCAGCCAAAACGGCAGCGAAAAACCGATCGAAAAAATAAACAACAGCCAAATTCCCTGGCTTACTGTAGCG
>CAYUNV010000313.1:0-3622 GCA_964446265.1 uncultured Negativicutes bacterium
CAGCCATCGCTCCCTTCACGCCGTTTTTCGGTGTTTCGCTCCGCCCCGCAAAAAAAGATCTATCTTACAGTTATAACCTTCTACATGAAAAATAGGTTTCCTCTATTCGCAAAAAGAAATTGAAAATTTTTCCTTACATGTTAAAATAAAATTTTCTGCCCTGCATGCCGGATTTCAACCGTCGCAAAAGAAGCGTCCTTTACTTTTGCTGCAAAGTCCTTGCTGGCGGCAAAAGTACTGCCAAAATGCATCGGCAATAAGAGTTTTGGTTTCACATATTCGGCAAAATACTCGGCGCCAAGCGCATAAAATTCTTCCAACCTAGGATCTACCGGAAAAAAAGCGATATCGACAGGATGCCCCTTAATTTTTTCAACTTCCGCCTTAAATAAAGCTTCAGCATAATTTTGTTCCTCTTTCGTTTCCCCTTTCCAATGCCACCAGTTCAAATCGCCAGCATGGAAAATCCGCAAGCCGTCCGCCTGGACATAAAAGGATAGTCCCGCATCACTAGAGCCGAAGGTTTCAATAGAAATTCCTTGCTCGCTGTAAGTTTCGTAGGCTGACAGGAACCGGCTCTTCAGCGGTTGGTTTATTGTGCTGATATCATCACTTAAGATATACGTAATCTCCGGGTTATCCTTGGCCCACTCCAAAATTACGGGATCAAAGTGATCAGGATGGGCATGCGAAGCAAAAACATACACGTTCGATTTTGTTTTCAGGTATTCTCCGCTGATCACTCCGTCAGACAAACTCCCCTGCTTCTTCCAAGGCCGATAATAGTCAAACAGAAGAAAATGCTCTTTTGTTTCCACTGCATAGCCGCTATGAAACAGATAGGTAATCAGCGCTTTTGCCTTCTCTGTCTGATACAAGCTTCTCCTCACCCCTTACCAGGCATACCGGGGATTTTGCACACAGAATTTCCCGCCGCTGATTTCTACTGCGTTCCCCGTAATGTAGCCCGCGGAATCGGAAGCCAAAAACACCAATGTATTGGCAATGTCTTCCGGTTCACCCAGTCTCCCCAAAGCTACCTGATCGGTCAGAAACTGTTCTTTCGACGCAATCACCGGTTCCGTCATCTCGCTTCGTATCAAGCCGGGAATATACGCCACCACCCGAATGCCGAAGGGGGCTAATTCCGCCGCCGAAGTCCGCGTGAGGCTCGATATGGCCGATTTCGTCGCTGCATAGGCACTGCTGCCTGCCGAAGGGATAAGCGCTGCAAAGGAAGATGCGTTCAAAATAACTCCCTTATTTTTCTTTTTCATATAAGAGGCCGCCAGCTTTGTCCCGATAAAAACGGATTTGACGTTAATACGGAAAATTTCGTCCCATTCCTCTTCTGTCATCTCCAGCAATGCCTTCTGGGGATAAATCCCGGCATTGTTTATCCAGATATCAATACTGCCGTATTGTTGCGCTACATTGTCCGCAAACGCTTGCATAGAGTCGGAATTGCCGGCATCGGCAGTTCCGCCAAGGATTTCATAGCCCTTGGTCTTAAACTCTTGTACGGCATCGTCAATCTTTGCTTTCGTCCGCCCGCAAATTGCCACCTTGCAGCCTTCTTTTAGAAAGGACAATGCGGACGCCTTGCCGATTCCTGTTGCCCCGCCGGTAATTAAAACAACTTTCCCCGTTAGTTTAAGATCCATACTTATCCTCCTCCGAAATTATACTCATAAAAAAATGTGTTCCATGAGCAAGGCAGCGAATCCTGTCAAATAAATATATTTTTTTGCATCAATATATAATCTTAAAAACCGTTGACACCCTTATTAATTTCCATTAACAGCTTTTTCCCTTGCCGTGACGCTGCTTTAATTTCGTTCGCCATAACAGCAATTTCAATCAAAGAGTGAAAATAATAGTGATTACTGCTGATTGCCTGCCACTCCTCAATTGCTTTCACCAATACCCCCCAATACGCTTCACTGATCTCTTCCGTTTCAACCGCCTTGCCATTGATGACGGCTGTTCGTAATTTTAGGTTAATCCGGTTAATCGTCGCACAACGGCTCACCAATAACTCTAAAATATTTTGAAATTCAGGCGTAAGAGGCGGATAGTTGTTGGCAGAACGCCGTTCATACCGCACCGGCACCAGATCGTAAATTCGATCGGCTTTTTCGATCAGCGACTCATTATAATCAATAAATTTTTCAGCAAAACCAAACCATTCCGCTTGCTCGGATGCCGAGGAAAAAAAGCTTTTTCCTTCATTTTGGGAAAAATTCAACAAAAGCCGAAGTTCGTTGTTCAGTTGATGGACCCGCTCTTTCTCTTCCGTGTCGACATGCGGTTCAAGGCGATCAACCATGGCATAGATTTGCAACGCATTGCAAAAATATTGCACAACGGCTTGATTGCATTCATATAATTTTTCGCGAAATTTCTGCTGATGCCGTGGCGGCCAAAACAAAACATTAATCAACATCGCGGTAAACAAACCGATAAAGATCACTTCGGTCCGCATCCAGGCATGCAATAAAAACTCATCCGGACTGGAGCTTAAGATAAATACTGCGGCAACAACTCCAGTGGCAATGCCGTTTTGCATCTGTATTTGCCGGTACAATAAAATAATCAGTATCGTGATAAAACCCATAGAGAGAGGGTTTCCGCCAACAAGATATCCCAGCGCAATGGCAATCGTCACTGCCAGCAAATGGACAAGAAATTGATCCCTCAGCGTCTTAAACGACAAAAATATCGACGGTTGCATGTTGATTACAGCAGACACTGCGCCAAAAACTGCCGGCTCAAGTTGAAATGTCTTGCAAATGAACATCGTGATTGTAACCGCAATGCCTGTTTTTATGATACGAGCCCCTATTTGCATTTGATTATCCCACCATTCTTTTACTAGGCCAATAATTGTATCTCCATTTAACAAAATAGAAAAGCAATTTGTCAAGATATTCTCTGGCCATCAAAGAATAGTTGATAATTTTTCTTATTTTTCTTTATTCAGCAACCACATTGCTCCTTGATACGTTTGTCCTACTTTCCGCATATGTTCTTCCATATACCGACTGGCCAGATTCGCATCGCCTTTTTGGATCGCCGCGAAAATCCGGGAGTGTTCTTTTAACACTTGCTGCGGTCGTTTCGGAACAGCTGCCATAAGAGCCCTGCCCTTTTCATGGATCTCTTTCGTCAATTCAAAAACTGCCATAAGCAGAGGGTTGCGAACGATGCTTACGAGACACTGATGAAACAGGAGCGATTCCGCCTCCCCGCTTTCCCCTCTTTGCAACGCTTCTTCCATGCTTCGCAGGACATCTTGTAATTTCTGTATATCCCCTGCGTCCGCTTTTTCGGCCGCAAGCTTTGCAATTCCGGGCTCCAGAATCTGATCCATTTCATACACATGAAGAGAGTCAGGCCCATTTTCTTGCACAATCATTTCAATCCGTTTTGTAAAAAAATCCTGCACATTTTCTGCCACAATAGTCCCTTTACCCCGTCTCGTCTCAACAAGCCCCATCAGACCAAGGATTCTCAGCCCTTCGCGAACCGTAGCCCTGCTGACGCCAATATTTTTGGACAATTTTTCTTCAGAGGGCAGGAGATCTCCCGGCTTTAACTGTTTTGTTTCAATTAAATTTCG
>CAYUNV010000314.1:0-3605 GCA_964446265.1 uncultured Negativicutes bacterium
ATCGTTTAATTCTCCTCTTCTTATTTTTTCTTTGAAACAGTTGCAAGTTCATGGACCGATTCCCCTTTTCACTAATTTGCCCGACTCGCTTCCTTTTCAGATTGCCAAAAGGGAGCATGTTTTGCCATAGGATGCGACGAATTAGCTCCATCTATCCGACTGCACCAAACAAAATAGGGCCTATTTTTCGTCACTCATCTAACTATCCCTTATTGTAACAACGAAATGTGACAAAAATATGACATCCGGGAAAAAACCTTAAAAAACAATAACATCCACAAGCCATTCCCGACTGCGGATGTTATCGAACGGTCGAATACCCGGATTAATACACTTTATGGATTGCTATCCCCCGTTCCCGAAAAGCCTGCTCTATTTCCTGCACATGATTATGGCCATTTGTTTCTACCGTTACTTCCAACTGCACCTGTTTGAACCGGTCAACCACTTTCGACTGGTTGTGATCCAGTTTAATCACATTCGCATGCAAATCGGCCAAAATGGTAGAAACAGTTACCAACTGTCCCGGAATATCCGGCAAATTCACAGTGAAACAGAACAACCGGCCGCGAGATACCAACGCCCTGTTAATGATGGCGGATATCGTGGAAATATCAATATTTCCACCACTCAACAGACAAACAACATTTTTATTTTTCGCCGGTAGTTTTTTTAATCCGGCAAGAGACAGCGCTCCTGCCCCTTCCGCTACCAGTTTGTGTTTTTCCATCAATAACAGGATGGCTTCAATGACATCAAAATCAGACACCGTGATGATTTCATCCACAAACTGTTTTACCAACTCAAAGGTACCGTCCCCCGGCCGTTTCACCGCCGTGCCATCGGCCATCGTATCGACATTCGCCAGCGTAATGACTTGGCCTTGCCCCAGCGATTGTCGCATGCAGTCCGCCCCCTCGGGTTCCACGCCAATGACCCGGATCTTGGGGTTTATCATTTTAGCGGCAAAAGCCACCCCGCTGACTAGTCCTCCGCCGCCGATCGGAACCACAATTTCATCCACCTGATGCAATTCATTGATGATCTCCAACGCCAACGTTCCTTGCCCGGCAATGACGTCCGCGTCATCGAAGGGGTGGATAAAGACATAACCATGTTCTTTTTCCAGTTCCCGGGCCCGCTGATACGCTTCATCAAAGTTATTCCCGTATAAAACCACTTCCGCACCGTAGTTCCTGGTGGCTTCCACTTTGATCACCGGAGTAGTCGCCGGCATAACCAGCATGGCTTTGGCGCCCAATAACTGTGCTGCATAACCGATTCCCTGCGCATGATTACCGGCCGATGCGGCAATTACCCCTCTTTTTTTCTCCCGCGGACTCAGCTTGCTAATTTTATAATACGCCCCGCGGATTTTAAATGCCCCTGTCACCTGTAAATTTTCCGGTTTAATGTAAACATGGTTTCCCGATTCACAGCTAAAAACCGGGCTTTCGATTAACGAAGTCCTGCGCAGTACATTTTTCAACCTCTTTTCAGCCCGATAGACATCCTCCATTGACAATAACGAGTGCGGCAATTGGAAACATTTTTGATGCAGCATAATCATCATTCCATCCTTTCAACAATGTATAAAACTAGAAAACCCGCCCTTGAAATCAATCAAGGACGGGTAATACCCGCGTTACCACCTTATTTGCATAGTAATGCCACTTTTTCGGTTCCAACAAACCTAAGCCGTGTAACGTGGCTAACCCGGCATTTCTTACTGGTTTCAGAAATGCAGTTCCGGAGTGATTTTCCGCCAAGCGCTCGTTATCGACTTTCACCATCCGTCGACTCTCTGCGAACTTACCCTTGGTTTACTTTCTCCGTCATTACCTTTTGCGTTATGATTTTGAATACATTATACACAGTCCTATGCAAAATGTCAATTGTCCATTCAACGAACAACAACGCTGTAACTAATTTGTAAATTTAGCTTGCAAATAAAAATAAGGTCTGTTTATTTGTAAACTTCCACAAACAAACAGACCTTATCCACGTTATGGTTTACATCAACGTGACTTCACTCAATATTTTTTCAATCCGGTTTAATCCTTCGGTAATGTTTTGCATCGATGTTGCGTAAGACAACCGCACATGCGTATCGATCCCAAAACCGGATCCCGCAACAACCGCAACCAACGCCTTATCGAGTAAGATATCGGCAAAATCATCAGAACCGTTAATCTTTCTTCCCGCAATTTCCTTACCGATAAATTTTGAGATGTTCATCAACACGTAAAATGCCCCGTTCGGAGTAAGACAGGACAAACCGGGAATGGAATTAATGCGTTTGACAATATAATCCCTGCGCTTGGTAAATTCAGCAACCATCGGCTTTATGATCTCCTGATCGCCGTTAATCGCCGCTTCCGCCGCTTTTTGCGCAATGGAATTCGGGTTGGAAGTCGCATGGCTCTGCATATTCGCCATGATTTTCGCAATCGTCTCATTCGAAGCGGTATAGCCAATTCTCCAACCGGTCATCGCATAGGTTTTAGAAACACCATTGATAATAATCGTTTGCTCTTTGATCTTTTCATTGAAGGATGCAATGCTGATATGCTCGTAACCATCATAGATCAGTTTTTCGTAGATTTCATCCGAAACAATAAACAATCCGCGTTCTACCGCTAAGTCCGCAAATTCCTTCAGTTCTTCCCGGGAGTATACCATCCCGGTAGGATTGCTGGGGCTGTTAATAATAATCGCCTTTGTTTTGCCCGTTAAGGCTTGCCGGATCTGTTGGGCCGTAAACTTAAAGCCGCTCGCTTCTTCGGCCTCCACAATCACCGGCACGGCATCGGCCATTTTTACCATTTCCAAGTAGCTGACCCAATATGGGGCAGGAATAATCACCTCGTCACCTGGATTGCAAATCGCCTGAAAGGTATTGAATAATGAATGTTTCGCGCCGTTGCTAATCACAATATTCGCCGGCGTATAGTCCAACCCATTATCTCTTCTTAGTTTATTGCAAACAGCCTGTTTCAGCTCTACCGTACCCGACGCAGGCGTATAGCGGGTAAAATTCGCTTCGATCGCAGCTATTGCCGCTTGTTTAATATGCTCAGGCGTATCAAAATCAGGTTCGCCTACACCGAACCCAATCACATTGATCCCTTCCGCCTTCATTTTTTTTGCTTTTGCATCAATCGCCAAAGTAGATGACGGACTAATTGACAATCCTTTTTTTGCTAACTCCATGCACACCAATCCCCCAAATTCCATTATTTACACGACCAAACTTACAAAGAACTTATCTATCTAATTTTTATTCTCCACTCAAAACCATACGCTTGCTGATGGGTTGGCTATACTAAGCCCTCAATTTACTATACACAAAGCGCATTTTAATTGCAATTTTTTCAACAATTTGTTCCCTTTAGACACTTTTCGGTTATCCATTCCGCCGCACATTCATTCAATTTAGCATATTGGATTTTCTTGCTATTATATTGTAATTACAATGAAAATTCAATCTGCAAAGCAAAAAGAACGCAAGTATACAAAAAACATTAGAAAACCCGGCTTGCGCTGAGCCTTTAGCGACGGCGGAAGCCGCTGGTTGCACTTATGTACACCAGATATAGAAGACT
>CAYUNV010000315.1:0-3587 GCA_964446265.1 uncultured Negativicutes bacterium
CATAAAGCGGGATAGCATGCCGCGAATGCGGCGTATTCCCTGCCGCTGCAGGCGATACATATGGGAAGTGCTGATCTGGAGGGTATCGGCTATTTGACGCGCTTCACAATCCTCCAAATACACTCCGCTCAACACTTCTTTTTCTTTCACCGGCAACCGTTGCAGCGCCTGCTGGACTTGTTGGAAAAGCAAATTGTGTTCTACCTGGCGGGAAACGTCAGCGTTACTATCAACCAAACAATCCGCTAACGTACGTTGGTGGTCATCCTCCTTTAACGGACTGTCGATATGCACGTAATCATGGCGGCCTTCTTTTTGGATATAGGTAAGGATTCGCCCGCGAATGCGGTGCAAAGCGAACAAAGCGAACGCGACCCCCCGATCCGGATCGTAATTCTCCGCAGCCTCAATTAAACCTACGGTTCCCTCCTGGATAATATCCATCACCCGACTTTCATCGCTGCGCCAACTCGCCGCCGCCTTAAAGACCAGTGGCTGGTATTGTTCAATCAATTTTCGCCGGCAATCCAGATCGCTCTGTTTTTTATAGGCCTGCCAAAGCCGTTGTTCTTCCTCCGGCTCCAATAATGTTATTTTTTTCAGTTCTTGCAAATAGGCTTGCAGAGACACTCCATTCACTCTCCCCAGACGCCTGTTCAAGCAAAAACAGACATCATTTTCTTGCCGTACTATGTTAGAAGGAATAGCGGGCTTCTAACCCGATCCACCTACGGTTCTGGTCATCCGATGTTCCGGTCAGGCTGATCCTGCGGGTCAGATCATAACGGAAGGAAACACTATTTCCCTCGTAAGAAGAGACTCCTCGTGTGTAACTGAGATACAGCCGATCCGTCAGGTATTTGCCAATTTTTACGCTATAGGCCTGTTTATTAAAGTTCGTGGAGGAATTCGTGCCAGTCCACAACAGGCTGTCCGCAGCCGCCCCTTCAATGAAGCGGAATTCATCCAACCCGAATACATTGCGGAAAGAAGCTTCCATTTCATTCATAAACGCCATCTGAAGTCCGGTACTCATCAATCCGACCGCCTCATCACGGCTCAAACCGGTATCATGCACGGTACCTTGCGTGTTAGCCTGTTCGGCATAACGGTTGCGCAATGTTAACAACGACAAAATTTCCTGTTGGTTCATCGCCGGCTCCGAAGTCAGGCGGATATCAATTTGCTGAAGAGACCCGTTTGCATTCAGGTACACTTTGGTTTGCGACAAACTGGTTTCCGCCGCCAGTTTCACCGTTGGCTCTACCGATCCTTCCCGTAGAAAATGGACAGTCGCATAGCGGACCCGGAACGGCGTACGGAGATAGCTGACCGTTCCCCGCACGGCCCGCAACCCGCCGGTAACGGATGGTTGCTGGCTGGAGCCGGTTATTTTGACTTGCCCTTCCGCCCAAATATCGTACATATACGGATTATAGAAATGAACCCGCGGCAGAGTTACCGCCTCTACATCCAGGCTGATATCCAGGTCGGATTGGGTCATTTCCGGCAGAGCGGGAATGTTGATCATGTCATTTTCAAATTCAAGTTTTCCCCGCAGCAACGGTTTCCCGTTCACCGGCAACAAGCGCAGGCTGCCGTTGACCGGCCCGCGGAAATACTTGTGGTTCAGAGCGAGATGATTCAGCGTCAGATCCAGATCATAATTCCCCAACACCAAGTTTTTCAAACTCATGGAGCCTTCCAGACGGAATGAGCCTTTCCCCATTTGTCCCGCGAAAGACTTCAGTCTAATTGTATCACCTTCCAGTTGAATATCAAGAACCATTTTTTGAATGGGATCGTCCAAGGCTTTTAATTTTGCGGTACCTTCGGCAATGTTGATCCCGCCCCGAAAGTCCGGGTTCGCCAGCGTTCCGCCGATCGTCACTTCACCGTGCATGGGGCCGGTTGCCCAGGAAACTTCTTTGGTCAACCAGGGGAGGATGCGCAAATCTGCCTGGTCCAGGCGCAATTTAATATCCATTTGTTCTGTCGAAGAAAGCTTTGCATCCTTATCGGCCTGCAGCGCAGCGAGCGGTACCCGCCCGTAGGCGCTGGCCCGGTAGGGTCCTTTGGCCAAAAACAATTGGCTGATCTCAATATTTTCCTTGTCATAAATAAACAAGCCGTACAATTGGTCGAAGGTGGCGCTGCCTACACCACCGTTTGCGATATCCAAAGACACGGCCGCATACGGTGATTTTGCCGTGCCGGATATCTGGGCCGAAATATTTAATTGCCCCTTCGTTTCCATCGAAGAATTCAGCCATGCCTGCAGGATGCCGGCATCAATATTACGGCCGCCAATCTCCAGTTCCAGCGGTCCGTTCAAATCGGCCGTTCCCTGCGCTGCCAAGATACCATTGCCTTGCTTGGCCATAAATTGGTGCAGTGAAAGCACATTGTTTTCCAGTGTTGCATCGACATCGATCTTATCCAGCGGATAATTTTTTATATTCCCGTTGATCAGGCTTCCCGTGATATGCAGCCCGGGACTGTCCAGCGTGCCGTTAATAACAATCCGGCCGTTCAGCCTCCCGTCGACTCCCGGATCCTTGACATTTAACATCGCCAGGATGGAAGCTAATTGTCCATTGTCGACAATGATACTGCCGTTTATCCCATTTGCCGGCCATTCCAGGCCGCCCATAACAACCACTTTTCCCTGCCCCAGTTGGAAAGTAAGACTCGGAATATCAATCCCGCCGCGGCTGACACCAATTTCACCCGCAGCGGTTTCGACTATTTGCGAATTCAGAACCAGCTGGTCCGCTGACAACTGCCCTTCCAGGCGCGGATCCGATAACGGTCCCTGCAAGCGGCCGTTGAAACCGGCCTTACCGGCAATCGGGTACATAGCGCCAAACGGCAGACGGGCCAAATCAATATCATGCGCCTGGATCGCAATATCCAGCCGATTGGCCGAATCGATCAGGCCTGCAGCCTGGGCTTGTAGTTCCCGTGCATTGACTGTAAAATTTTCAAACCGGGTGACTCCGTCCTGTCTTTGGTAGCTACCTTCGATTTTCGAGATGAGATGCCCGCGAAAACTCCCGTCCGTCAAGACAACATGCCCCACAGCGTCCAATTTGTCGAAAGAGCCGCTAATCAGCACTTCATTATCCACATTGCCCGTCAATTGCTCTTCCGGCGCAAATAGTTTCACCAGGTTTTCCGCCCGGACTTGCCGAGAAACCATTTTTAACGCAACCGGACGGCTCCCGTCCAAACCGATCGTACCGGTCACTGCATGGCTGGCAACGCCGTTAACCAAACGGCCGTCCAAAATTGCTGCACTGTGGCGGTTCAATTGCAAACGCCCGGAAAGCTGCTGATAGGGTTGGTACAGCACTTGGCCATCCGCCGCAGCAAAATAGCCCTGGAATTCCGGTTCAGTCAACGCTCCGGTAACGGTACCCGTAAAGGAAGCGTTACCGGCCAAATCACTGCCATTCGTCAAGCCGGTTCCGGCCAGTTCGGCCAAATGCAAATCTTGACCGCGAACCGTTATATTCCATCCATCATTATTTACCGTCCCGGCAGCAATTACATAGCCTCCGCCAGCATCCGCCGTCAGGTAATCC
>CAYUNV010000316.1:0-3563 GCA_964446265.1 uncultured Negativicutes bacterium
GAAAAATTTGCGGGAACCATCACGGTTATCCATGTAGTAAAACCGGTGTTGACCATATCAATGAACGGTGATGTCCCCTATGTGCCGCAAGATATCGCGGAAATTGAGAAGATTGGCAGAAGTTTGTTGGCGATGGCGCAGGAGCGGTTAGCCGATTATCCAGGAAAAGTGGAAACGATTCTGGAATTCGGCAATCCGGCCGGTCGAATTCTCAATGCGATCCGCGAACATCAATTTGATTCGGTGGTAATTGGTTGCCGGGGCTTGAGCGGAATTACCGAATTTTTTTTAGGCAGTGTCAGTACTGCGGTTGCCCAGCACTCGCCGATACCGGTTTTGATCGTGAAATAAACGAAAATAACAGAAAAAGTTTTGGGAAAATATTTCCCCACAGCTTTTTCAAAAAGTTGCAAGGATTTCTAGATTTTGCGCGGAATATAATCTTAGAAATCTATCTCGAACATGGATGGAGGATTGTTTTGTGATCCGTGAGCGGCGTAATAAAGAAAAATTAATGCAATACTACTACAAATTTATCAATGAAGGGGTTCTTGATCCGAATGTCCATCCTTGGGTGGCGGAATCATGGCAGCGCAGCCGTCAAGAAAAGATCGCCAGCGATATCATGCGCTCGCAGTCTGTATTAAACCGTCAGGAATTAGCGGAGCGTCAAGCGCACCACAAGAAAGTGATCGACTATTTGGACGGATTATTTCAAGAAGTCCGGGAACATTTCAATGTATATAATTTAAGTATGATTTTGGTTGACCACGAATATTATTGCTTAAAGAGTTATGCACTGCCGTTTGCACAGAAAGCGCCGGGGGCAATCGACGGGATGCGGCTTTCTGAAGAGGATATCGGCACGTCCAGCATTTCGTTGTCCGTAGAACATCGAGTTCCATTCCTGCTGTTTGGTCCTGAGATGTGGGTGAAAGAGTGCCAGTCTGGGGATGCTTTTTCTGCTCCGATTTTAATCAATGGTCAGATGGAGTATGTATTGACCTTGGTGTCGGTACATCAGGCAGAGTTGCCGTATACGGCGTTCATTTCCTTGGTGTTATCCATGAAGTATGCATTAGAAAAACATCTTGCTTTAATTGCTGATTTAGAGGCGCGGGAGGCTTTGCTTGATTCTACGCCGGTTGTTGCGTATCATATTCTTCCGAACGGAGAGGTGAAATATGCGAACCGGGCCGGAAGAGAGCGTTTGGCGATATCGGACGATGCTTCATCATCAAAACCGAAAAATCTGAGCGAATTTGTCTTAAATTATCAGCATACGCCGATTTACAAAGGGTTCAAAGGGATTCCCGCCCACAATAAAGAGGTTACATGGATTACGGCGAAAAAAACGTACGAAGATATTACAACGGTGACGCCTTTATATACGGATCAAGTGGTAAACAGTGTTGTTGCTGCTTCCACACCGATAGAAGGGTTGCGCATGCTGGTGGCGCATGCTTCCGGTTATAAGGCCCGGTACAGCCTTTCCAGCATGGTAGGCAAGACCCCTGTTTTCCTCAGCATGATGCACAAAGCGAGCCGCGCAGCGAATAGCGGTCACAACATTCTTTTGCAAGGGGAATCCGGCACCGGCAAACAACGCTTGGCGCATGGAATTCACCAGGCCGGAACGAGAGCGGCCGGTCCGTTGATTGCAGTGAAATGCGGCGACTTTCCGCCGGAATTGCTTGCGACGGAATTGTTTGGGCTTGCCGGTTCCAGTGAGGAAAACGCGGTAGGCAAGCTGGAATTGGCAAATGGCGGCACATTATTTTTGGATGAGGTAGAAAAAATTCCTTCGGATTTGGCGAGACAATTGGCCCGGGTTTTGACGGAAAAACAGATTTGTTCTTCCGATGGCCAGGATTGCAGTCCGTTGGATGTCCGGGTTATTGCGGCTTGTGACGGGGATTTGAAGCGTCTGACGGAAAAACAGCAGTTTTCTGCTGAATTGTATTCTGTCCTTAGCCGGACATTTATCCGCATTCCGCCGCTTCGCAGCCGGCGGGAAGATATTCCTTTGCTGGCAGAACATATTGTAGTCGAATTAGCGGAACAACATCAAATGCCGGTGAAGCGGATTGCCCAAGAAACTGCAGAAGCGCTTTTGGCGTACGAATGGCCGGACAATGTAAAACAACTGCAGGGTGTTGTCGAATATGCTTTTTTTCATACTGCAGAAGACATTATTTTGCCAGGGGATATTCAGTTACCAGGCCGGGGCCGTATCGGCATGGCCTGGAAAGAAGACCGCGGCGCATTTCTGGAGATTTGGAAAGCGGCCCGCGGCAACATCAGCCGTATGGCGAATATGTTGGCTGTTAGCCGGGTGACATTATATCGGTATTTACGAAAATATGGTTTGGAAAAGTGAGGCTGGAATTGATTGCGGTTACGAAATAAACCATGGATTGCCCAAGCAATCCATGAATATGAAGATATTGTCATTTTTTCTCCCGATAAAATTCAGCCCGGTGGTTGGCGGGCTTTTTTTGGTACAGACCAACCGGTGCATGTTGAGTTGGGGACCGGTAAAGGCGATTTCATTACCGGAATGGCAAAACGCTGGCCGAACATTAATTTTGTCGGCATAGAATACGAAGCCGCGATTCTTTATTATGCGGCAAAGAAGGTTCGGGAACAGGGATTAACGAATATACGACTATTGCCGTTTGACGGCACTGATATTGGGCAATTGTTTGCGCCCGGAGAGATTGAACGGCTCTATATCAATTTTTGCGATCCCTGGCCGAAAAAACGGCATGCCAAGCGCCGGTTGACCGACGCCGGTTTTTTAGCAAAATATAAATCGGTGCTGCAAAAAGGCGGAGCGGTTTATTTTAAGACCGATAATGAACGTCTTTTTGAATATTCACTGAACCAGTTTGCGGCGAACGGCTTTATTTTGACCAATATTTCTTTGGACCTTCATAATTATGGGGATGTTACCGACAATGTGATGACGGAATATGAAAAGAAATTTAGTTCGCAGGGAATGAAGATTTTCCGTTGCGAAGCATACCTTCCGGTCTGATCCCATGTTCATCATGTTAAATTACTGCAGAGTTTGGCAAGGTCGCCGGTAAAGGGGGAGGAAACAGTCTATGCGCAAGCTACCGGTTCCATGGGCGAACTCGGCCGAAGCTATTTTATGTATTACGTTACTTTTGCTGCTCGTCGGCACGGTCAATGTTTTTAGCGCTAGCTTCGTATCGGCAGGGCAGTTGTGGGGCGATCCTTTCTATTTTCTCAAACGGCACCTGGTTTCTGTTGGCCTGGGTCTGCTCGGACTAATCGTGGCGATTAAGATGAACTACCATTTGTTGCAGCGCTGGTCGGTGCGCCTGACTTGTCTTGTAATTGTATTGTTGGCGCTGATTTATGTGATGGGGATTGAGGCCAATGGCGCCAGACGCTGGCTTAAAATTGGCATTATTTTTCAACCTTCCGAATTGGCCAAGATGGCAGCGATTATCGTGACCGCAGCCTACTTAGGGCCGCGTATGGAGAGACGGCGTAAAATATCAATTTTTTCCGAGCCGTTTGTTCTTACGGGG
>CAYUNV010000317.1:0-3552 GCA_964446265.1 uncultured Negativicutes bacterium
CGAATTGCCGCCATTGCCAGCCGGCGATACAGTTGTTATAAGAATCGATGACCGCGATGATCTCGCGCTGGTGATCAAAGAGATCCAGGCGGAATATTATGTGGATGAATTGGTTTTTCCTGACCAAGGCAACACCTCATACCGCCTCTATATTGGCAACGGAAAGGCAGAGCAGCCCAGCTATGAATTGGCTCTGCAGCGCAAATACATCGAGAAAGAACGGCAGGACGAGTGCAACCTCCAAGGAGTGCAGAATAACAGCACTCAACCGCAGGCCGTCAGTGGCATCCGGAGTGATTATATTTTCAACGGGGCAATGGTAGGGGTGTCGCTTTTGCTGATCATCATTTTGGCAGCAAAATTGAAATAGTATGTCAAGTGTAGTGTGTCAACAACCCCGTCCCCTTGACACACACGCCCACAAGAGCTTCTAAGGAAAGAACTCAAGGGCATTACGAAAGTGAATAACTGGATAGCGATCAAGATTACCAAAGCCGTCGGGACAATGTGGTGTGCGTATGCTTTTTTTCTGCTTGATCTTTTTATGTTGCCACCGGTTATTAAGGCCAACGATGTAATTGTTTGGGTGACTTATATTGCCCAAACCGTGCTGCAGTTGGTACTTTTGCCGATCATTATGGTTGGGCAGAATGTTATCCAAACGCAAAATGATGCCAAAGCTGAGACGGACCATAGGACGTTGACTTATCTTGCCACATTACAGGACGAGCAGATGCTGGAACTAAAAAACCAGACGATGATTTTAGCGAAAATTGAAAAACTTTTATTAAGGAAATAGGGAGCTAGCTGGAGAATGATAATCTGTAAAAAAACCAAGAGCTTAGCGTACACCTTCGTTCGTGTATGCTAAGCTCTTGATCATAAAAGAATAATTGTAATTCCGGCGTTCCCGCGTTCAAAATCCTTGTCCCGGTTAAGGTCAGGATGCGCATCGAGAATACGGCGGGCGACTTCGTCAAAGATGCTCCAATTTTCCCCGGGCACTGCTTCTTTGATCTCGCCGCGCCGTTTACGGCTAGCCAGTTCCGCTCGGATTCCGATCCTCAGTTTGCCACCGACGCCTGTTGAGCCATAACCGTGAATAAGTTTGATTACTTTTGCTCCATGGGCACGGGCCCGGACTAATTCCCCGGTTAACCTGCGGAGCGCTTGGTCAACGGTTGGCATGCCTTGTTCTAAGTTGATAATAACTAGTTTTGTTGTCATAATGATAATTAAGTTCTTCCTGAAATGTAGTATTCCTGCAAGAAAATGCGATTCGCCAAGCTTTTTCAATATACATCAACATTGCATCTAAGCCGGAATATATAACAGTTTGTAAATTAAAGGCGATTATCAGGAAGGTGGCGAAAAATATTTAAAGGTTATTTTATAAACGGAGGCAGCTGTATGGAAGAATTTCGAAAAATATTTGTGTTTAATAGCTTTCCTATTTTTGCCGACCGTTTTTTTGAACTGGTAAATATCCTGTGTAAACATAATGATTTTGCGACCTTATTTCTGAGAAAACCAAGGTTGCTGGAGGCCATCTATGTTACGATGACTGACATGGAAGTGAAGGCATTGGAGAAACGGTTGGAAATTACCGCTATGGTCGAGACTTTCGCGCTTTGCGATGCTTTGTATTTGTATAAAAAGAAACTTATCGTAATTCATGTACCGGCGATGGTGCGGATGTTGTCTGTTGTACAAACAAGTCAAGATGATCCGCGAAGAAGAGGTTTGTTTGCTATGCACTTCTTTTCGTGTTTGTTCCATGAATTGTTCCATGCGAATGATACGACTCGGGTTGTTATGGATTATTTTTATACAAGTGTACGGAAACAGGTGATTGTGGAACATACGGACAAATGGCAGGAAAAAAGAGCGCAGCAGGCAGAATCCAAGCACGTGAAATTGCTGGCAAGATATCTTAAGAGGAGTAATGCATCCTGGCTTCGATTAGCTGAAATTTTATTTGATTGGGGTATATTGCAGAAATATATTCGTTGAAAATCGAGCTATGCACGCTTGCTTTCAAGAAGAGTAGATATTTACAGGCTGTGCGCAAGAAAAAGTTTTATAGTAATAAAAGATTTTAAAGGATTTTTGGGTTAAAATATAAAATAATATAATTTTACCAAGTTTTGGGGAGGAGAATTAGAATTTATGAAACAAGTTGCAGTAAACAAGGGACTATTGGAGAATATTTTTAAACTGAGTGAAAAAAGGACGAATGTTAAAACAGAAATTATTGCAGGTGTTACGACATTCGTTACGCTTGCCTACATTATTTTTGTTAACCCCAACATTCTTGCGGATGCAGGTATTCCCAAAGAGGCCGCCATTGCTTCGACCATATGGGCGACTGCGTTAACGACGATGTTGATGTCGGTCTGGGCTAACTTTCCAATCGCAGTAGCCCCTGGTATGGGGTTAAATGCATTTTTTGCCTACTATGTGGTCGGTGTTTTACACTTACCTTGGCAGGTAGCCCTCGGCGGGGTGTTCATTTCCGGCGTCGTGTTTTTGCTATTGACTTTTGGCGGTATCCGGCAAGCCATTATCAAAGCCGTGCCTATGAATTTGAAATCGGCCATTGGTGTAGGTATTGGGTTGTTTATTGCGTTCATCGGTTTAAAAGGAGCCGGAATTATTGTAGCCGATAAAGCCACATTCGTAAGTTTGGGCCATCTGACCAAGGGCGAACCTCTTTTGGCGTGTGTAGGATTAGTCCTCACTGTAGCGTTAATGTATCGCAATGTAAAAGGTTCGATTTTAATTGGCATTATCGCCACAACCGTATTAGGCATGGTTTTTGGGATGGTTGCGGTTCCGAAAGGAATTGGAGATATTGTCAGTTTATCTTTTCCCAGCATGGGGCCGACTTTCTTACAATTGGACATAAGAGGTGCACTGGAATACGGCCTGGTTTCTATTATCTTTACGTTCACGATCGTTGAATTGTTTGATAACATGGGAACACTGATCGGCCTTACACGGAAAGCAAAATTAATGAACGACAAAGGTGAGATTGAGAACCTGGATAAAGCATTAACAACCGACGCAATTGGGACGATGTGCAGCGCGCTGTTCGGAACATCCACTGTAACTTCCTATATTGAAAGTGCGGCCGGTATTGCGGAAGGTGGTAAAACGGGTTTGACCGGTTTAACGGTAGCGGTTTTATTCGTAGTGTCTCTGGCCTTCGCGCCACTGGTCGGAATTGTTCCGGCTTTTGCAACGGCACCGGCGTTGATTTTGGTTGGGGCGTTAATGATGATGGAAGTCGTTCATGTTAAATTTGCCGATTTAACGGAAGGGTTTCCTGCGTTCATGACGATTATCATGATGCCGCTGACTTTCAGTATTGCGAACGGCTTTGCTTTTGGTTTCATTAGCTACTCTCTGATTAAGCTGTTAACCGGCAAAGGCAAAGAAGTTAGTGTGATCATGTGGCTCATCAGCATCGGGTTTGCAGTTAACTTTTACATGAGGCTCCACTAATTTTGAGTATGGCTTTACAGCAAGCAGATCGGCAACGGGAGGGGG
>CAYUNV010000318.1:0-3513 GCA_964446265.1 uncultured Negativicutes bacterium
TGACAAAGCAGTAGGAATAATCACCAAGAGCGAAATCCCTTGCGCCATATGTTGGGAGAGTCCGAGGATGAAAACCATGACCGGAACAAGAACAATGCCCCCGCCTACGCCTAAAATTCCACTGATTATTCCTGCGCAAAGGCCGCTAACAAATATGATTAATAAAGAAACTATCATAAGCTAACCATCCTTAGTCCGACCAAGACCAACAGGATGCCAAAGATGCGTTTTAACTGGTCCGCGGGTATTTTCACCATTGTTTTTGCACCAATTGCAGCTCCTAAGATACTGCCGGCAGCTAGGTTTATGGCGATTGGGAAATCCAGTTGGCCATGGAAGCCATAGATAATGCTGCTTGTTATAGCCGTTGGCACAATCACCGCCAGCGAAGTGGCATGGGCTTGATGTTGGCTAAGATTGAAATAGGATACCATGATTGGAATCATGATAATGCCGCCGCCTACTCCCAGCAGGCCGCTGAATATACCGGCAACAAGACCGCTAATTGTTAATTTGAATTTTTCCCCCATTTCTCGATCACCTCATACGATAAGCGGTTTCCTTCCTAACATCTGGGCTTAACCATTTTATTCAAGACTTAACCGTTTCACTTCGATATTGACTTCTTTTATATTCATGCCGGTCATATACTCGACCATGTTTTTTATTCGTTCTTGCGCGCGATGGAGGACATCCCTTAATTGAACGCCATACTTGATTGTTACATCCAACGATATGGTGATCCCCTTTTCCGGGTCTTTCGAATTTTTGATGACAATTTGCGAAGTTTTCGTGAGTAAAGGATCTTCGATGGCAACAAGATTTACAATGGTGGCAATGGCGGAATCAGAGATTAATAATTTTCCGTAATAGCTAAAAATTGGCCGTATAATTGATTTTTCTCCTAACCGGCGACGTTTGGTCTGCGGTTTTTTGAAAAAGATTTCTAATGGATCGATAAGATAACCGGAAAAATGAGGTTTTAACTCAACTGTGGGAACAGGAATAACATGTTTTCCATCTTTTAAGCGGCTATCCCTGGCTTTTGCAATTTCCGCCTCCGTCGCTACATCTTCAATATGGATGAAATGCGATACGTCTGGTAATTTGAGCGTAGCCACAATTTTCTTGACCATATTTTCCGATGTGCCGAGTATAAGAATTTTATCCGGTTGAACAGCCTCCAACGCTTTTTGTACCTCTAAAGCGTGATCAGGTTCCATGAAAATCGCCCTGCGGACAGCTTTTATTTTACTGGGTTCTTTTTTTGCGGAATAACCGGCAATGATTTTGGTATCTTTAATTAAAAGACCGTCATCAATAATAGTATTAATATTATGTTCGTGCGCTACAACGAGAGCTCGATGGCTTTTGCCAGTACCGCTTGGCCCTACAAATGCGATAACCTCCACGAGCTCATTCCCCCCCTTAATACATGAGCCATTACAAGCTGGCACCGTTTTCGTGATCATGTATATGCTGTAATCGAGCAACCCATTCATCAGGAATAGTAAATATCCCTAATTTTTCTGGAAACCGTCCCGGCGTAGCGTGAAAATCAGATCCGCCGGTAACTGCCAAGTTATATTCTCTTGCAATTTGCGTATATTTTTTTATTTGCATTTCAGAGTGGGAAGGATGATATACTTCAATCCCCTGCATACCGGACTGGACCATATCAAGTACCACATTATCATCACCTATTAACCCGGGATGAGCTAATACAGGTATTCCATTGGCTTGGCGAATTAACATAATAATTTGTGCTACCGACAATTTATAATGAGGTACATAACCAGGTTGATTTATATCCAATAAAGCATCGAAGACAGAACTTATCGTTGGAAAATAATTTTTTTCAACTAATACTCTGGCAATATGTGGTCTGCCAATCGTAGATTTTTCACCGGCAATTGCCAGAACTTCATTATATTGAATATCATAGCCTAAAGCAGCTACTTTGGAAACCATTTTTTTTGCCCGGTTACGACGATTTACATGGAGGGTATGCAACTGGTTTTGCAGCACATTGTTCGCAATGTCAATATAATATCCGAGAATGTGTACTTCCCGTTGGGGCATATCTGTACTAAATTCAATGCCGGGAATAATTGTTAAACCATATCGTTTCGCTTTCTCGTTATGAACAATGGTTTGAATGCCATCGATCGTATCATGATCGGTTATGGCAATAGACGAAAGTTCCGAGTGTATTGCCATATCGATAATGGTTTGTGGCGAGCATAAGCCGTCGGAGGCATCAGAATGAATATGAAGGTCAGACGCCATGTTCGGTCGCCAGCCTTTGAATAAGTTCCACCAAAGTACGGACACCCACCCCAGTTGCCCCTTTGACATTGTAGCCCGTTTCTTTTTCTGAATTTGCCGTTCCGGCAATATCAATATGAATCCAAGGTGTTTCAGCAGCAAAATGGGCAATGAATAAACCGGCAGTAATTGTACCTGCTGGCCGGCCGCCCGTGTTTTTTAAATCGGCAATGTCACTTTTAATTTGTTCTTTATATTCTTCAAAGGCAGGTAATTGCCACATCTTTTCTCCGGTCGACAACGATGCGGATTTTAATTTTCCCCACCATTCCTCATTGTTTGTTAATACTCCGGATGTCGTTGATCCAAGAGCAATAACGCAAGCGCCTGTTAAAGTGGCCAAGTCAATAATTTTTGTAGCGCCTAGCTTAATAGCATGGTTTACGGCATCCGCCAAAATCAAACGTCCTTCCGCATCAGTACTGATGATCTCTATGGTACTGCCTTTTTGTGAAAAAATGACATCCCCTGGCTTCAATGAAGCGCCAGAAGGCATATTTTCTGTACAAGGAACGATTGCGATAATATTGGCTTTCGGACGAAGCTGGCCAATTGCTTCCATTGTTCCGAGCACACTGGCTCCGCCGGCCATGTCATCTTTCATATCCCCCATCCCTTGCGCGGGTTTGATGGATATTCCGCCACTGTCAAAAGTGATTCCTTTACCAATTAAGGAAATACATTCTGGACTTTCAGGATCCCCTTTATAAGTTAGTATGATCATTTTAGGCGGTTCATTGCTGCCTTTGGCTACAGCTAGTAATGCATGCATCTTCTCTTCCTGCATTTGATTTCGGTCCAGTACCTGGCAATCAAAATTATATTGTTTCGCCAATCCTTCCGCATATTGAGCCATTTGAGAAGGCGTTATATAACAAGAAGGATGGTTTACCAAATTACGGGCATTATTAACCGAATTCGCAATGATTTCTCCTTTAAGTGCTCTTTCAAGCAGTACAGCGTGGCGAGCAGTATCCCTTGCAAAGAAGTAAATTGTCTTAAGCAGTTTTTTATCTTGAGGGTTGGTTTTGTAGTAATTGAACTCATAAGTTCCCAAAATAGCGCCTTCCACTACTGCTTGGACTACGTTTTCTAACGTAAACCTTTCATCAAATATTTCATTCAAAAGCAGAGGTGTGGCGGAACTACTATTTAACTGACGAATTTTGCGCATAGTGATTGCGC
>CAYUNV010000319.1:0-235 GCA_964446265.1 uncultured Negativicutes bacterium
ACAATCTGCTGCCCGCTTCAGGCCGGCAACAATGGCCTCCTGTTCGTCCGGAACACTGCCAAGCAAAACCGGCGTGGCTCCCGACTCAATTATTTGTCCGCAAATCATATAACTATTAGAATTGCGAATTTTCCCCGGAGCCAGAGGCTGATCTACCGGTACCAATTCACTCCCTGTCGACAACAATGCCACGCTTGGCTGCCGGTATACATGAGGCTCGGCTTCACCGTACATG
>CAYUNV010000319.1:248-3511 GCA_964446265.1 uncultured Negativicutes bacterium
CGGCCGCAATCAATTCTTCCCCTACAGCAATTTCTTCCCCTTTCAGGCAAATGTTTTTTGCCGCTCCCCGTCCATCCAATACATAAACCTGGTTATCAATAATTTTCGTATCTTCCAAGCGGACTACGCCGGTCGCTCCTGCAGGAATTGGCGCCCCGGTCATGATTCGGCAAGCAGTTCCCGGTTTAACAATTACCGCCGAAACAGTCCCGGCCGGCACGTTGTCTACCTGATGTAAAATAACCGGCTGTTCCGGCGTTGCCGAAACAACGTCAGCTGCGATTAAGGCATACCCGTCCAGTGGCGAACGGTTAAACGGCGGAAAATCGCGATCCGCAAATAACGTGTTTCCTAAAACCCGGCCATAACTCATGGTTAATGGTACCTTTTCAGTCGGCATGACCCGGGCCAATGATAATACAACCTTTTGCGCTTCTTCTAAAGAAACAGCCACACAGCTTCACCTCATCCGAATAATTTATCAATAGGAATTAATAACAAAATATTGCTTCGCCGTCTAAACACCAATTCCTGCCAACCTTATCGGCCTTATTTTCTACACAACAATAAATCAGCCGTTTAAACAGCATCTCAGGCTGATTAAACGGCTGATCGTCAAAATCCAATTATTCGCCTCGTTTTCCCAGTTCTTTATCCAGATACATTACGGCACTCCCTTTATCTCCCAACATTTTGATCTTTTCCAGAATAGCCGATGCAGACGCCTCTTCTTCTATCTGCTCACTAATAAACCATTGCAGAAAGATTTGCATGGCATAATCTTTTGCATCCGCAGCCTGTTCATATAAGCTGTTGATCAACGCCGTAACATGTTTTTCGTGCGCAAGCACTTGTTCAAAAATTTCCAACGGAGATTTGAAACAAGCCGGCGGCGCATCAATGGTGCGCAATTCCACCGCCCCGCCCCGTTCTTGCAGATAAGCCATAAATTTCATAGCGTGGCCGGTTTCTTCCTGGTACTGAACCTTCAGCCAAGTAGCAAATCCTTTGAGATTCTTACCTTCGCAATCCGCTGACATCGATAAATACAAGTACGCTGAATAAAACTCTGCTTGAATTTGGGCATTGATCGCATCGACCAGTTTTTTACTAATCACATAGCATCCCTCTTTTCAACAGTATAGTATTCAATGCATCTGTCTATATTATACAATCAACGAGATTGATTATTCTACCTTTTTTCATGTTGTCAGCTATTATTTCTCGAGATTTTCCTTGTATTTTCGTTTTCTCTCTTGTACTTGGGATTTCCATGGCAGGTTCTTATGGTTTATTCGTTTTTTTGCATTTAGACATTTCTTCAAGGGCTTGCATGTATTCCACGACATGATTGTATGGGGCTTGGCAGGCGTAATTTTCGCAGATATACGCGGTCGGCCGCCCGTCGAGCATCCTATAACGCAAAATATGCGGCAATACTTTTTCCGTCAACCGCGAACAATCAGGATCATTCACCATCACAAGCGTTGTGGGCAAATAAGAACGTCCTGTTGCAGCCATCATGGCACGAGTTGCATACTCCGTCTTTTGGCCGGCGATAATAATCTGACTGGGCGGTGTTTGGAACTGTTCCAACGCCATCAAAAATCCGGGATAAAACTGCGGCGCCTTTTCAACCTCGCCGGCGAGCGCTTTCAACATTTGCCCCGCTGTTTTCAATAGTTCCCGGTTCTCAGTATACTGCCCAAGGCGCACCATAGCCATTAACGCTACTGAATTTCCGGACGGCATACAGCTGTCAAACAGTTCTTTGGGCCGCAGGATCAATTCCTCATTATCAATGCCGGAGAAGAAAAAACCACCGCGTTTTGCATCAATAAATAACCGCTGCATGTCTGCCGCCAACCGCTGCGCTTTCGCCAAATATTCCGTCACAAAGGTAGTTTCATACATTTCCAGGAGCGCCCATAGTAAAAATGCATAGTCATCCAAATAGGCTGGATATTCTGCCGCTCCATCCTGATAACGAGCCAGCAGACGACCATCTTGGCGGAATAGCTTCGCATACAGAAAATCAAGGCATTTCTGGGCGCGCTCTTTATATTCCACATATTTCAGAGTTCGGGCTGCTTTGGTCAACGCTACGATCATCAATGCGTTCCAAGCTGTCAGTATCTTTTGGTCTTTAAAAGGCCGTTGCCGCAATTCACGCTGTTGCAACAAAACGGTTCGTCCTTGAGCCAACTGTTGTTCCATTTCTTCAACAGTCATATTATGCACAGCAGCATGACCGGCAATATCTTTTTCCTGAAAGCTTAGTACATTGGCATTTTGTTCAAAATTCCCCATTTCAGTTACGCCGTAAAACTCGGCAAAAATCTTTCCTCGCTCTGTGCCCAGGCATTGCAAAATTTCTGCCAAGCGCCAAACATAATACCGGCCTTCTTGTCCTTCAGAATCAGCATCCTCTGCCGAATAAAATCCGCCTTCAGGATCATCCATAATCCGTAAAACATACGTAAGAATTTCCTCCGCTACCCGGGCGTAATAAGGGTTATCCGTACATTGGTACGCTTCCAGGTAAACGCAGCACAACATTGCATTGTCATACAGCATCTTCTCAAAGTGCGGAACCAACCATTCCCGATCGGTCGAATAACGGGAAAATCCGTACCCTAATTGGTCATAAATACCGCCGCGCCGCATGCAATCCAAGGTTTTTTCCACCATCATCAAGGCTTTTTCATTTCCGGTCCGCCGCCAATAGCGCAACAGAAAAAAAAGATTATAGGGGGCCGGAAATTTCGGTGCTTTTCCAAACCCGCCAAACTGATCATCAAACTCGTGAGTAAGTTGTGTAAACGCCTTATCTAGCCACGCCATGTCCAGTTCCGCCGATTGAAAAGTTTTCCGCCCAGCCTGTAATGTTTTTACAATTTTTTGTCCATACAGCGACAATTCTCTCTGGTTTGTTTGCCACTTATTTTGGACAGCTTCTAGTAAATCAATCAATCCAGGCAGTTGAGAAGCGCTTTCCTTGGGAAAATAAGATCCTGCCAAAATAGGGCTTTTATCCGGCGCCATGATGATGGTAAGCGGCCAACCGCCTTGACCGGTTAACGCCTGGCAAACTTCCATGTATACTCGGTCTATATCCGGCCGCTCTTCCCGATCCACTTTGATTGCAACAAAACTTTCGTTCAGAATTTGCGCTACTTCTTCATCTTCAAAACTTTCCTGTTCCATTACATGGCACCAATGGCAACTCGAATAGCCGATGCTGAGAAAGACCGGTTTATCCT
>CAYUNV010000320.1:0-387 GCA_964446265.1 uncultured Negativicutes bacterium
AACCAATTTGGGAGAGAACATAAAATGCTGGTAAAAGTAAAAGATATTTTCAAACTTCCCCAACTAAAAAGGCTGCGGCTAGTCGCAGGTGCTAAGGGGTTGGACCGCACTTTACATTGGATTCACGGAGTTGAACTACCGGATGCAATGAGTTGGGTCTTAGGCGGAGAACTACTGTTCATGACAGGAGTAGGGATCCGCGATGATCTTGAAATTCTAAATACCATCGTGCGAGAATGCGCAAAAAAAAATGTGGCCGGCCTTGTCATAAATACCGGCCCCTATATTCACAAAACACCGGACAAAATAATTAAACTGGCAGATAGTTTAAACTTTCCCATTTTTGAAATGCCCTGGGAAGTAAAACTGGTAGAAGTGACAAAAGAT
>CAYUNV010000320.1:397-3505 GCA_964446265.1 uncultured Negativicutes bacterium
TAAAAAAGTATTATACTGTTAGTGATTTGATGAATTATTGAAAATATTTTGTATGGCGATTGTTCCAATGCGGAAATTCTGCTGACACGAGCCGCCGTTTACGGTTACGACTTGGGAACCCTTCACCGGGTTGTGCTGATCAAACTTCACGATGCTTTGGAACATTATAAGCAGGATGATGCCATGGCTGAAAATTACATATTGGATCTCAAACTGCGTTTTCAGCAAATAGTGCAAGGAATTATTGAGAAAAATGGCCAGAAAGCATTGTTTATGACCCGCAGTGATAGGATCATATTATTGCTGCCTTCCGCCAGTACGAATAAAGAAAAACAAAGGATCGAAAGCATGGCGTCCGAATTATCAGAATCGGTAAAACTGTACTTAAACGGCAGGAAAATTAGTATTGGCTGCGGCAATCCTTATGAGGGATTGCAACAATTAAAAACCAGCCTTGAACAAGCTGAATTAGCGTTGAAAGTTGCCCAGGCATCCGCCATAAAGCGCTTCTTCGATTATGAAAATTTAGGTTTTTTTAAAGTTTTATTTAATGTCCAAGACCGCCGGCAACTAGAACTGTTCCGTACAGAAGTTTTGGGGAAATTATATGAATATGATAATATCCATAATGCCGAGCTGGTATTGACGCTAAAAACGTTTTTGGAAGAAAACGGCGACAGTGTTACCGTGGCGGATAAGCTGCATATCCACCGAAACACGTTAAAATATCGTTTGAAAAAGTGCACTGAGATAACGGAAAAAGATTTTTCGAATTCACAAGACCGGACACTCCTATACTTTGCCGCAATGGTGGATACCTTTCTTAATTTGTGAGTATAGCAAGCTGCATGAATATTATTAATAGCAACGAAAATAATTATTTTCCAAGAAGGGGACTTCTATAACGAACGTAAGCATCAAACAAACCGGCACATGGACAATAAGACATCCTGATGCGAAAATATTTCCAAAAGAATCTAATTAGAGTTTATTAGATTTCTTTGGAAATATTAATAAGGCGGAAGGAGTCTTGCCTATATGAATGTGCAAAAATTGACGCATGAAGTTCGCATGCTACAGTGGATATATTCTTGTCTTCTTCATTTTTTCCGCGACGGGCAAATGATGATTGGAACTGATTGTCGCTTTAAATTTTCCTTAACCTATCTGGCTATCCTATCGGTAGACAGCTCAAGTTCTTTGCCCGCTTTTGTTACTGTTTTGACTTCTTCAAGTACCGGCTTAACAACCTGGGCTTTGAATTCTTTATTAAACTGTGCTATAAAGATATACCCCCTTAGTAACAAGTTGTACGTTTTAATCATACTTCCTGTCTACTAAAGGGGTGGCATACCAGAAAACAATTGATTTTTCATTGTCCCCTATAGAGAGATCATATTATACCTATTGAGACAACCCCTTCTAATGCACCTCTTTATCCACCTGATACTTGGCTGTAAATATACACGGTATCTCCTTGATGCAGAACCTTGTTTTGCAAAGCAAGCTGTCCGTTAACCACTATAAATCCAATATGATCTTTGTTATGAGGAAATAGTTTCTGAGTTAACTCTTCCAATGTTACATTACTATGAACATTAATGGCGAAGCTTTTACCTATTTTAAAATCTTCTACTATACAGTCGGATGGGACAATGTGAGATCTCAAAGTAACAGTGATGTAATTATTTTGCGGCATTAGATTGAAAGATCCCCCTTCTCCAAATCCGTTCTTTGAATGTGAAACAAGGTATGAAATTAATTTAACACAAATACAAGTTTAGAAAGGTATAGCCTTTGCCAATTCTTCTTCGGCAAAATCAAACACACTACCCGTTGATTCTAAAACATCGTTATACATGAAATTCGGTAATTTATCATCCTTAGAAGTAAATCCGGCGCCTTTATTAAATGCTTTTTCAAGCGATATCGTTTGAACACCAATGCCAAACAACTTGTCAGCATCCCAAGTGCCACCAAATTTACCGGCCATCATTTCGATAAGATGCCCCAGTACTTCAGGATTTCCTGTAGCCATAAATGCCATCATACAAAGACCCAAGCTATCACAAGTAGCCATGCCTACCTGCAACATTGTAGATAAATCAACCTGTCCCTCTTTTTTATAGGGATCTACGGTTGGATTTCCTATTGTGTTCCCACATGTATGATCGGCGCCCATTGGCGACGTTGCATAAGTAACGCCAGTTCCTTTCAGCGCTCTTGGATCATAGCCGGCAAAGGTTTGGCCTTTTACAACCGGAATTCGTTCAACCCCAAGGTATTTCCCGGTAAATTCCGTTCCTTGCCCAAGAATATTACCAAAACTTGTGCCATCAATCATTTCTTGAATTAATTGAATAGCTCCCTCGCCGTCTCCAAATTTTATTTTCCCAGCTTCCATGCAAACACCAATTGTACCGCCTGTTTCTATAGTATCAATTCCAAAATCATCACAAATTCGATCTATCTTGGCAATCGTGTCCAGGGAATCAATTCCGCAATTTGATCCCGTCAAAGCAATTGTTTCGTACTCAAAACCTGATGTCAAATAGTTACCCTTTTCATCATGATAGACATTCGAACACGAGACTATACACCCCGGCATACATCTGTGGCCATTTTTACCACCCCGGCCGCTTTGTATCTCTGCTAGCTTTTCTCCAGATATATTCACCGCTTTATCCCATCGGCCATTGCTGAAATTATTCATTGGCATTGCGCCTAAACCATTAACCATGTTAACTAATCCTGCGGTTCCTAATGCCGGAAATAACCCTCCAGCTACGGGATCCGCTTTAATTCCTGCGACTAATTTTTTGGTGGCTTCGGCAAATTTTTCTTTATCGGCGTATTGTGGATTACCAGACCCATTTACATCAAGTACGATTGCTTTTAATCCTTTTGAACCCATAACTGCTCCTAGGCCTCCACGAGCGGCAGCCCGGCTAGGATGTCCTTCTATATCGGTAACCTGCAGAGTTGAGTTGCGGAATCCTCTTTCTCCCGCGCAACCAATCGAAACAATTCCTATTTTTTCACCGAAATTTTTTCGCAGTTGATCCACCAATTCATAATTGTTTAGCCCAACATAAGGTTCCGCTGGCA
>CAYUNV010000321.1:0-3497 GCA_964446265.1 uncultured Negativicutes bacterium
GGCGGCTTCAGGGGTTCGAATCCCCTACGGGTCACCATCATGCAACACAAAGGAAGCTCTGTAGCGGGGCTTCCTTTTGGATTCTTTTTGGTCCCTATGCGCCAGAGCAGGATATTGTTAAGGACATGTGTAATACTGTGAAGAAATGACATTGATTAGGAGGCTGTAGTGATGGATGCCAGAGTAAAAACGTTAGCCTATAATTTGGTCCACTATTCGACGGATCTCAAACCGGGCGAGAAAGTCCTGATCGAGGTATTTGACAACGCGCTGCCGTTGGCAAAGGCGTTAATTGAAGAAACGTATCAAGCCGATGCAATTCCCTTTGTATCCTTGAAAAATAACCAACTCATGCGGTCCTTGTTATTGGGTGCTACGCCGGAACAATTGAAACTGAACGCGGCGTGGGAAGCGGAGCGGATGCGCAGCATGGACGCCTATATCGGTATCCGGGCCAGTGAGAATACCAGTGAAATGTCGGATGTGCCCCAGCCGCAAATCCAGTCGTTCCAACAACATTGGTCCAAGCCGGTGCACTCGGATATCCGGGTTCCCCATACCAAATGGTGTGTGCTTCGTTACCCGAACGCATCCATGGCTCAGCTGGCCAATATGAGCCAGGAAGCGTTTGAAGATTTTTATTTTCGGGTTTGTAATTTAGATTATGCGAAAATGGCGGCAGCCATGGATCCGTTGATCAACCTTATGCAGGCAACGGATCGCGTGGAAATTGTCGGTCCGGGAACGAATCTCGCATTTTCCATCAAAGGCATTCCGGCCGTAAAGTGTTCCGGGTTGCGTAATATCCCGGATGGGGAAGTCTATACCGCTCCGGTTATTAATTCCGTTAACGGCGAAATTACCTTCAATACACCGACTGTATACCAGGGCATAACCTATGAAAATATTTATTTCCGGTTTGAGGATGGTAAAATTGTCGACGCGACAGCAAATTATACGCAAAAACTGAATGAAGTGCTGAATATTGACGAGAACGCCCGTTATATCGGCGAATTTTCATTTGGCTTGAATCCGCATATTAATACGCCAATGAAAGATACGCTATTCGATGAAAAAATTAATGGCAGTTTCCATTTTACCCCCGGCAGCGCTTACGAGCAGGCGGATAATGGCAATCGGTCGGTTATTCACTGGGATCTTGTCAATATCCAGCGACCGGAATATGGCGGCGGCGAAATCTGGTTTGATGACAGGTTAATCCGCAAAGACGGCCGGTTTGTTGTTCCTGAACTGGAGAAATTAAATCCAGAACATTTGGTGTGACATGAATTGAATCAACAAGCCCTGCTTCGATTTCGTAATAGGAGAAGCAGGGCTTGTTGTTTTGTTTGAACAATAGTGTTGCAATTGTTTTGCATACAATAGTATAATTGTATGCAAATAATTTCGATTTTTTCAAAGGAGGATTTCTATGCCAGTGAATTCCTTTGATAACTATCCTATGAGCTGGAAGCCTAGTTTAACCGGTAAAAAACCGCCCTTATACAAAGCGTTGGTCAATTTATTGGAAGAAGATATAAATCAAGGCGTTTTGAAACCGGGGGACATGCTTCCGCCGCAGCGTGAGCTTGCCGATTATTTGGACGTGAACTTAAGCACCATTTCCAGAGCATTTAAGTTATGTGAACAAAAAGGCCTGATCAGCGGCAAAATTGGGAAGGGCACTTATATATCCTCGGATGTGCATGTTAACAGTACGCTGATTGCTCCGACAAAAACACGGGGCATCATTGAAATGGGCGCTGCATATCCGGTATACAATCAAAATGACCATGTTATTAAATTCATGAAAAATATATTGAACCAGGCTAATGCGGCTGATTTTCTGCAATATTCTTCTCCCGGAGGGACCTTTTCGCAAAAATCGGCTGCGGTAAAATGGCTGAAAAAGGTGCATTTGCATACGACGGAAGAACATGTCATGCTTGCTGCGGGCGGACAAAATGCGTTATGTGCCGTGTTATCGTCCCTTTTTCACTCTGGTGACCGGATCGGTACCGATCCATTAATCTATTCCGGCATAAAGACTTTGGCAAAAATGCTGGGAATCCAATTAGTTCCCATTCCGCTGGAAGGCGGGGAAATGTCACCGGCCGCTCTGCGGAATTATTGTAAAAATGAAGGCTTAAAAGGGATCTATTTAATTCCGGATTTTCAAAATCCGACCACGCATTCCATGTCTCTTCGTACCAGGGAAGAAATCGCAGCGATTGCCAATGAATATAACATCATTGTGATCGAAGACGCAATCAACAGCCTGTTTTGCAAAACACCGCATGTTCCGATTGCGATGTTGGCACCTGAGCGGACAATATACATTTCCAGCGCTTCAAAAGCACTCTGCGCCGGACTGCGCATTTCTTTTATGGTGGCGCCTTTTGCATATCGCGAGCCGCTGGAAATGGCCCTGTACAATATTAATATGATCGTTTCGCCGTTCAATGCGGAGGTGGTCCGTCAACTGATCGAATCGGGTGTTGCGGATCAAATCCTTGCCGAACGAAAAGAAATGACGTTGGAGCGCAATATGTTGACCGATTCGATCCTGGCGGACTACTGTTTGGCCGGTGATCCATATTGTAATTTCCGCTGGCTGCTGCTGCCTGACGGCTGGGGCGGAAAAAGTTTTGAAACCTGCGCGAAGAACGCGGGCGTCCAAGTTTATTGCGCGGAGCGTTTTGTCATTGGCAATTCTCCGGTACCGGCGGCTGTTCGGATTTCGATTGCTGCCCCGAAAGATTTGGAAGAGTTGGGGAAGGGTTTGCGCGTTCTCAAATCCATATTAAGCCAAGAAGATGTTTTTACGATGATGTAAAGTGGTGTTGCAAGCGCATTATCACTGGGAAACTATTTGCAGGGGTGAAGCCGTATGATCAAAGAGTACTTGAAAAACAATATCCTGATAACCGATGGCGCCATGGGGACGTATTATGCTGAAATTACCGGCAATTATAATACGGTTCCTGAAATGGCAAATATCAACGCCCCTGAGATTATCGAAAGGATCCATCATGAATATATTGCGGCCGGGGCAAAGCTGATAAAAACCAATACATTTTCGGCAAACAGCATGACATTGGACCTTCCAAGAGTTGAGATAGAGAAACTCATTGCAGCCGGATTAGAGATCGCGAACCGGGCCGCGGAGAATAAAAACGTCTTTGTTGCCGCAAGCATCGGTCCGATACCGGATATGTTTGATAAAACTGATGTCGATCAAGCGGTGATTGTTGAAGAATATAAATTTATCGTCGATCTTTTCTTGCAAAGAAACATGAAAATATTCCTGTTTGAAACATTTAGTGAATTTACTTATCTTCCGGAGATCACCGACTATATCAAAGCAAAAGATCCTTCAGCTTTTATCACCACGCAATTTGCCACAACTCCGGAGGGATTTACGCGAAAAGGGATCAGTATCCGGCGAATTGTTGGGCAAGTAAAAAAATGTGCGAGTATCGATGCCTATGGGTTCA
>CAYUNV010000322.1:0-3454 GCA_964446265.1 uncultured Negativicutes bacterium
TAGCCGCGGTGGTGACCAGGTGGCCGTTAATTTGCAAGGGGAATTTCAATTTTATGGCGGCAAGGCAAAATCGGTGGAAAAAAGTACCCGTGTGAAAGCACGGGTCGTGGCGCAGGCCATCCGTGAAAGCATTGAAAGTGCAAAACTTATTGTAATCATGGGCCATGGCGGAGAAGATTTTGATAGTTTGGGCGCTGCGCTAGGTGTCGCCAAAATGGCGCGATACTTAAATAAGCGCACACATATTGTGGTAAGCCAGCCGGGTCTGGCTATGGAGAAGTTACTAGAAATTTTACCGGAATATACGGAATATGCGGGCCTGTTTTTAAGTCCGGGCGAGGCGCGGGAACTGCCGGTTGAGGAAACGCTCCTGTTTGTCCTCGATACACACCGACCGGAATTGACAGCCGCTCCTGAACTGTTATCGCGCTTTGAACGGATTATTATCATTGACCATCATCGGCGGGCAAAAACCTTCATTGAAAACAACCTGCTGGTTTATTTGGAGCCGTCTGCTTCTTCGACCAGTGAACTGGTAGCGGAGTTATTGATGTACTATGATGATGCGCTGGATTTGAACCGGCTGGAGGCATCCGCCCTGTACGCCGGCATCGTCGTAGATACGAAAAACTTTGCTGTGCAGACCGGTGTACGGACGTTTGAGGCGGCTTCGTATTTACGGCGCATCGGCGCCGACCCGACCATGGTCCGGCAATTGTTCCGCGTTGATTTTGATATTGTCAAAGCGCGGGGGGAAATCATTCAAAATGCAGAAATGCTGCCCGGCGGCGCTCTGGTATCCATCTGTCCGGAGCATGTAAAAAATGCGCAAATTGTTGCTGCACAGTCGGCGGACATGCTGCTGAATATTGAAGGCGTGGAAGCCAGCTTTGTCTTATTTCCCATGGTAGGCGGGGTTGGAATCAGCGCCCGCTCCCAAGGCAATATTAATGTGCAGCTGATCATGGAAGAGTTGGGCGGCGGTGGCCACCAAACCGTAGCCGGGGCGCAACTGAAGGATATTGCCATGGAAGAAGCCAAGCAAATGGTAATTCGCTTGATTACAAAATACACTGAGGAGAGTGAACAATATGAAATTAATTCTACAGCAAGAAGTGAAAGGTCTTGGTAAAAAAGGAGAAATTATCGAGGCCTCCGAGGGATATGCGCGCAACTATTTATTACCACGCAAGCTGGCTATTCCTGCAACCGCGGTTAATATTAATGCCGTAAACCAACAAAAATCTGCTGCTGCGCGAAAGCAACAGCAATTACTGGATGAAGTCCGGGTAATGTCGGCGCAATTGGCGAAAGTAGTTGTTACCGTTGCCGTGAAGACGGGGGAAGGCGGTAAACTGTTCGGCGCGGTAACCGGCAAGGATATTGCCGAAGCGTTGGCGCGGGAACATGGGATTGAGATGGATAAACGGAAGATTGAATTGAAAGAAACAATCAAGATGCTGGGTACGTATACCGCGGTCATTAAACTGCACCCGGAAGTGAGTACACAAATTCAGGTAAAGGTTATCGAAGCCTAGGGTAAACTTGATTACGAAGGAAGGAAAGTAGGCGGAACAAAGCTATGACAGATTTACAGTCACCGGGCTCAAATATAGATCAGTTGGAACGGCAGGTATCGTCGTTATATACCATTTTTTCCGGCATCATCGGTCCTGAAAAACTGGTTTTGAAGGCCGGTAAACTGGATGCCTTGGAATTGATCCGTTCCGGTAATTTGCCGGAACGGGTATTGGCGTTGCAAAAAATGGTCTTAAGTGACCCGACGATTGACCGGTTACCCGCGTTGGAAGAAATTCCGGCAGCGTTAAATGAAATTGAAGACGAATTGGCCGATATGACAGCGCGGCGGACAGTCGAAGACAAAATTGAAAAAAAGATTAACGAAAAAATGGAAGAGCGGCATCAGGAGTATGTGCAAGAAATCCGTCTCCAAGTGTTAAAAGAGGAGCAAAATGCCGAAAATCCAAATACGTTGAAGAAATATGATTTTTTGGAAAAGCTAGAGCAGAAAAAACTAACCCGTTCCGCTATGGAGTTATTGCGGCCGGCCACAATGGAAGAAATTGTCGGTCAGGAACGGGCGGTTGAAGCGCTGCGGGCCAAACTAGCGTCGCCCTATCCGCAGCACCTGATCCTGTACGGACCTCCGGGTGTGGGTAAAACCACTGCCGCCAGGCTGGTGCTGGAAGCAGCAAAAAAATTGAAATATACGCCGTTTGCGGAAGATGCGCCGTTTGTAGAAGTAGACGGCAGCACCCTGCGCTGGGATCCGCGCGATATTACCAACCCGTTGCTAGGTTCGGTGCACGATCCGATTTATCAGGGGGCTCGGCGCGATCTGGCCGATTCCGGAGTTCCGGAACCGAAACCCGGCTTGGTAACGGACGCGCATGGCGGCATTTTATTCATCGACGAAATTGGCGAGATGGATCTTATGCTGCAGAACAAGCTGCTCAAGGTATTAGAGGACAAGCGGGTGTTCTTTGATTCGGCTTATTATGACCCGGCCGACACGAACATACCTAAGTATATTCGGAAGTTGTTTGAAGAGGGGGCGCCGGCCGATTTTATTTTGATTGGTGCTACGACCCGTGATGCGCAGGAGATTAGTCCGGCGATCCGGTCGCGGTGCGCGGAAATTTATTTTGAGCCGTTGACGCCAAAGCATATTGAAACGATTATTTTGAACGCTGCGGCCAAATTGAAAGTCGCCTTAGATCAAGAGGTACCGGCGCTGATTGCCGAATATACCGTAGAAGGCCGCAAGGCGATTAACTTGTTGGCGGATGCGTACGGCATGGCGTTGTTCCGCGAGCAGGAAACTGAAGAAATCATGATTACCAGTAAGGACGTGTACCGGGTTGTGCAGGTAAGCCGGTTGTCGCCGTATGTGAACCGGAAAGCTTCGCTGACTGCGGAAGTGGGCCGGGTTTTTGGACTGGGCGTGTCCGGTTACTTGGGTTCTGTTCTGGAAATTGAAGCGGTTGTTTTTCCGGCTTCGGTGGAAGGGAAAGGAACCATGCGCTTTAATGATACGGCTGGTAGTATGGCCAAAGATTCTGTCTTTAATGCGGTTGCCGTGTTCCGCAAAATTACCGGCAAGGATTTAGCCAATTATGATGTGCATATCAATGTGGTCGGTGGTGGTCGGATTGATGGCCCTTCGGCGGGAACTGCGATTTTGGCCGCATTGGTTTCGGCGGTTACGCAACGGCCGATCCGTCAAGATGTTGCTATTACCGGCGAAATATCGATCCAGGGAAAAGTCAAAATGGTTGGCGGCGTCTACGAAAAAGCGTACGGTGCTAAACAGGCGGGAATTACGACAATGGTCATCCCGAAAGAAAATGACCGGGATATTCCGGTTGGCCATCTGGGTCTGGATATTCGTCCGGTTGAAACAGGCGAAGAAGCATTAGAAATTTTATTTGTG
>CAYUNV010000323.1:0-384 GCA_964446265.1 uncultured Negativicutes bacterium
TCGCACGATTTGCTTGAATCGATTGATCATGTTCCAGAAGATCATGTACACGATCTTTCTTTTGGGAGCCAACACATGGCCGATTATTACAATGATAGGGCAGAACACCATGAACACCTCGCCCAAATGGATATCGATCACGGAAATATTGATAGTGCCCAAAACCATTTACGTTATGCCGATGACTTTCATAACCATGCAATGGATGAAATGGATGATTTTAACAATGATAACTAAGATACTCAATTATGAACTGGGAAGAGATTGAACCAAAAGTTCTGAAACTTAAAAATGATTTACTGGCTACTTTAAATTCAATAAAAAAAGAAAGCCAAGTTGAGAATATTCCTGAGGTGAGTGAACCTTTTAACTTAGCGTCCGGCT
>CAYUNV010000323.1:394-3438 GCA_964446265.1 uncultured Negativicutes bacterium
ACTAGCCAAACCCAATTACGATATTGTTGTTTGCGGAGAGGTAAAAAAAGGGAAAAGCACATTTATCAATGCATTAATCGGACAGGAAATATTACCGACTGGAGTAAAAGAAACTACTTCGCAAGTTTTCAGGATATCAAATAACGAAACAGAATCATATGCTCTTGTTTTTACGGATGGAACTTCAGAGCTTATTACAAAGGAGCAATTAAGCCGGTATGGATCGCAGGTTGATGCTGATTTAATGGGTGAACCTGTATTTAAAAACAGGCAACTTGATTATATCCAAGTTAATGCCTCAATTAAGTTTTTACCCAAGGGAGTAAGTATTGTTGATACTCCTGGATTGGGAGCTTTGTATAAATCACACGAATTAATAACGCAACGGTATATTCAAAATGCGGCTGCTGTTGTTTTTGTATTCGACCCTTTGCAACCCATGGTGCAGCAAGAAAAACTCTTTTTGGAGAAGGTATTTACCGTTACTCCATTTGTGATGTTTGTAATGACAAAAATAGATTGTTTTGATGAGTCGCATTGGGTTACACAGATTAGCCGAACAGAAACATTATTAAAAGATTTTTTCGGTAAAAGATGTTATTCAATCCCTAAAGTATTTCCTATTGCCAGTACTACATTGTTTGACGCAGCAAAAGAGGAAGAAGCTGATGCAAAAGAAGAACTCGTGGCATTTAGTTATTTTCCTGCGGTCTATGCTGAACTACAGCGAGTAATGTATATTACGGTGGGGCTTTCTCGTACAAACTTTGCCTGGAATGAAGCCAGTAAACAAAAGGTAAAAGCCTTATCAAGTTTGGACGAACAATTGAAAATGATTTCAACAACATCAAAAGAAGAACAGCAAGAAATAATGAATAAAAAAAATGCCCTTAAACAGGCATTTGAAAAGCTTTGGGGACCTTCCAGTCAGAAAAGGAAAGAAGTTATGCAAGAAATTCAAAATATCATTTCCGGGGTCAACAACCGTGCAGTTCTATTAACATCTACTTCAGGAACTATATATAAAAAGTATAACGAGAAAATAGATTCCTTAAACAACATGAGCGATATTAGGAATTTCTCCGAAAATTCAGTTAAAGCGATGGCTAGCGAAATAACAACTGAATGGCAGGCAATTGCTGTGTCTGGGCAACGTGAAGTGATGGCCGCGTTAAATGTTATTCATGCCGAGATTGAAAAAGTAGCTGATGATTATTCGTTTTCGACGGATGAAATACAGACGATTGATTTAACCCTTAGTGAGAAATTTCAAAGTTATAAATCAAGGTATTTTGATGCTGCCGTAACTACCGGGGTTGGAGCTACGCTATTAAGCTTGGCTGGAATTGCAGTTGCTCCGTTTGCTCCAATAATTTTTTTGGGAACTGTACTTTTTGGGTGGCTAAGTGGAACAAATACTGCTGAACAAAGAGAAATTGAAAAAAATAAAATCAATTTCAAGAATCATCTTGCTAAAACGATGAATGAGGTAAACTCTCAGCTTTTCCATATTCCCGTACCCGGAGGGCATAAATCAATTGTACAATCTTTTACCTCAGATTTATCAAATTCGGTTGAAAAGGCCATGACTGCTATGTATGAGAACCAGAAAAACCAATTGGAATCGGAACAAAAAAGATTAGACGAACAGGCCAAGATGGGAACTGATCAAAGACAAAAGGAATTGACCTTGGTAAACGGGCAACGGAAAAACTGGATGATCATTGCAGGTCAGATTTCAGAAGAAGAAAAAGATTTGTTGTTTATAAGAAAAGCATTGGTTTAAGCTATGAATAAAATAGGAATTGATTTTGGTACCACTTTTAGTACAGCCTCTTGGATTAATCCTAAAACCAAACAGCCGGAAGCCATTATTTTCCATGAAATTGGCATGCCCAAAATGCCTTCTGTGGTGTATTACGGGCAAGAAGGTGTTATGGTAGGACAGGCTGCCTATAACCAACTGGAAAACAGCAGCGGGATGAAACCAGAGCAACGCAACCAGGTGATTCAGTCGGTTGTGCAAAGCATTAAAAGGGATATGAAACAAGGACAATACTTTTTTACAACAAATGGTGCTAAAGTATCGCATGAAGAAATTGTGGCAGCTATTTTACGAAAAGTGAAAGAGCAAGCTGAGGTAACTTGTTTCAACGGCCATGCAGTTGAGGAGGCTACAATAACGCATCCCGTAGTGTTTGCAGCATGGCAAAAAGAGATGCTGCGCAAAGCTGCAACGATGGCTGGCTTTAAAAAAGTAAATCTGCTTGAAGAGCCCGTTGCCGCAGCCCTGGGCTACGCCTCTACTACCAATGAAAAGGTTCGGAATATATTAGTTTACGATTTTGGAGGTGGAACTTTCGATGTGGCCTATGTGCAATATGACAGCGAAAATCAATATCGGATACCAGTTGAACCCGAGGGAGACTTTAATTGCGGTGGCGATGATGTGGATGACGCCTTGTACGACCGGTGGGAACAATTGGCTAAACAACAATACAGCCGGACCATTGACATCAATCCGAATAATCTTGACATTGGTTTCAGGGCTAGGTGTCGTAAGCACAAAGAGCAAATGTCGCTTTTCCCGAAATATACCTTCTCTGAAGTGCTGCCCCCTCCGGGGTTTCATCGGTTAGAGATGGAACTTATGCGACCAGAATACGACAAATTGGTTGAACCAATTATTGACCGTACGATCACCAAAACCGAAAGACTTCTTCGGAAAGTGAAAGATGCAGGGCATACCATCGACACGGCCATTCTGATTGGAGGCAGTTCCCGCATACCATTGGTTTACGAAAAACTTAAAAAAATTATTGTGGGTATAAGCAATCAACGGCAGACCGGTTTTGCATTAAATGTGGTAAGAAAAATGAAAGTTATATCGGTAAATAAAAAATATGCTGCTATGAATAATTGTAAAAAATGTGGGGCTGAGAATTTGGAAGGAGCTGCCTTTTGTAAAGAATGCGGGTTTAAATTTGAAAATAATTATAGGATTAATTTTAAATCTACATTTAAAAGAACCCATTTGCTGACAA
>CAYUNV010000324.1:0-3421 GCA_964446265.1 uncultured Negativicutes bacterium
CAACATCTTTTGACCCGGTGATCTGTACACCCATTCCCCATTCCCCTGTTGTTCCCAAATGTTCCTGCCGGTCACCTAAGATCGTTCCGCCATTTATTTTGACATTTGCTGCGTTCATAATAGAAATCACCGCATACTTAGGTGCTGAATTCGGGATTGTTTTCAGAACTGCGCCGGACGCAAACTCCAAGCTAACATTATTCCGCATATGGATAGAACGCAACGCATCAATCTTATATATGCCATCAGGAATATACACCGTTTCCCCGGTCTTTGCCGCTTGATCAACCGCTTGCTGAATGGCCCATGTATCGTCCGCTATCCCATTTCCTTTCGCACCGAAGGATAGCACATTGATCGCCGGTTGGCTGTTTTGTACAGTCCCAGTTGCTGCCCGCGCCTTAGGGTCCTGTGCTTTCAGCGCCCGCGCCGTTGAAGCTTGTTCCGCCGGCGCGGTTTGACTCGTAGTTTTTAAATTACAACCAATGCTAAAAAACAGCCCCATGAGCAAAATGCCTGCAATGGCAAAAAATCTGTTTTTAGTCCGCATCATGATGCACCTCACCGGCAATGGCCTTGCTGCTCTCAACAGAAACCCGATAGGCCGGGAAAAATCCGCCATCAAAACAGATGGCATTTCCATCTGCGGCTTCATATCTTGCCCGCATTTCACATAGTTCTTTATAGACAGTCTCGTTGTAAATTTTTTTTCCTACCAAATACGGGATAATTCCTTGCGGCGCGAATGATTTTTTGTAACGCAGGAGACCGCTCTGGCCATTGTGGCCGCCGCCCAATACATATGTTTTCTTACTATGCTCAATACCCCAGCGAATAGCCGCATCCTTGATGATTTCATTTGGATACAGTTTCAAATACGTTCCATCCGTGCCACCTAAAAACGAATACATGTGGTCTCGGGAAAGTAAAACCAGTTCCGTGGATACTACCTGGTTTCCATATAGCGTGTGAAAAAAGACATAACTTCCGGCTAATTTTTTTGTGATCGCGGAAAAGAATTCTTCCGGAAAGAAATATTGGCCTTGCGCATGCCGCCGTTCCATCGTCGAATAATAAATCCTCTTAAAATCTTCCAGCCGACTGCCGCAAGTATCCACTTCTACCAGCAGCCCGTTACGTTCGGCCCGCCGTATATTCGTGCGCACCTTATGATCGAACTCGCCCCAGATTGCACAGATCTCCTTGCCCAAAGAACGTATCACATTCTCGCCTGCACATTCGACCTTGCCGGAAAAATCATCCACATAGCAAGCGAAAGGAGAAAACCGGACGAAACAGGACACCACATTATGTTGGATAGCCCACGCGTCAAATTCCTCCCAAAACCGTTTAGCCCTTCCGCTGCCGGCGCCAAATGTACCAGACCCATCAGAACAGATCATGCCGCCGTAACCGTATTGATTGATAATATCACGGTATTGACTTCGATCATCAATCCATTTTTCTTTGGAGAGCGGCCGTAGGATGAAAGGAAACATCATTATTTCGCCAGCTGTCTCCATCACAGCGCAAAGCGCGGTATCACAGGGCCGGCAAAAAAGTTTTACATATTCGGGATGAGCCAATATCTCCTGTTCAGATTGAGCAGACCAAAATTTCAACCACAATTGATAGTGATGAAGATTGCTGCTGTCTAATACCTGCATTGCGCTCATATCGTGCCCTCCCTCACACTAGCAGGAATTGCTCCGGCCTCCACCAGTCGAATCACTTTGCTTGCCGCCGTCAATACTCAATGATCTCAGCAATCTGCAGATTTCCCATTGTCATCACTATGGCCCCCCAGTTGAGGCCGGTTCCAAACCCACAGAAACATACTTTGAAGGAGGAGTCCACCAGCCGATCTCCCAGGTTATACACAGAAGTGACCGGAATAGTCGCACCGCTGGAATTCCCGAACCGCTCAACAATATTGGCCGGCATTTTTTCCCGGGGGACGCCCAATTGATCCGCCAGTTTTTCCAACATGAACCGGTTTGGCTGATGGAACAGATAGTAATCGACCTCTTCTTTGGTTATATTACCGGCCGCCAATAAATCCTCCACAAGTCCTGGAACTTTTCCTTGGACGAAATTGAATACTGCGGTTCCGTCCATGAAAAGATGATCTTTGCTGCGGATATTTCCGTCTCCAGGGTCTTCCATAACAGCCGTTGCCTCTGTCGAAGGCATCCTTAACCCGCCGGCCGGAATGATCAGAGCATCCCCCTGGCTTCCGTCCATTTTGATACTGACATGAATGGTATTGGGAACAGGATCTTTTTCAACAATCGTAATTGCTGCCGCATCACCAATAATCGGATAGCTGTTGCGGTCCCGCGGGGAGGTTTTTCGGCTCAAAAACTCCGCGTTCATAAGAACCACTTTATGGATATTTTCTTGTTCGAGCAGCATGAATGCTTGGCTCAAGCCTACGACAAAGCCTGCACAGCCTTGGTTGATGTCCAGGCAAAGGACCTCTTCCCCCAGTCCAAGACGTCCCTGGATAATATTGCTCGTCGGCGGAAGCAGATGGTCGGGAGATTGTGTTACCAAAATAAGAGCATCAATGTCGTCTTTTTTGAGGATGCCCTTGGAAAGCAAGTATTCCATTCCAAACACACAATAGTCGGATACACATTCACCCGGCCGGACAATGCGCCGTTTGTCATAACCCATTATTTTCTTTAGCCGCAGCGATTTTTCCGGTGGGAAAGTATAATTGCCGACTTCATTATCAAAATTCACTTCGTTGCCTGGCAGTACGCAAAGCATTCCGCTGATTTTTTTATTGCAAAAAGTCATTTTCATACTGCGCCACCATACCTTTCCACTAAACTTTGAATGGAATGTACATCCGAAAAATTTTCCGGAAGGATATCACTTCCCCGTATTTTGATGCCGAATTGTTCGTCCAACGCGGATACCAGCATAACGAGATCGAATGAATCGAGTATGCCGTTTTCAATAAAATTACTTTCTGTATAAAAATTGAATTCCGGCCGTATTCCCGTCAAAATTTTTACAATTGTTTCCATATTGTTCCTCCTTTCCGTCATCAGACCTTGCCCCTTTCTGTCCCATCAGTATTTTACTGCCCAAACAAATTGCCCAAAGCGACCCGGTCAATTTTCCCGTTGGCGGTCATCGGCATTTCATTGAGTTGATGGGCTGTTGTCGGCATCATGTATTTAGGTAATAAGGGAAGCAAGGCTTTTCGTATATCTCCCAGTTCGGTCGGCTGCGACGCCTTATAAACCAATACAATTTCTTCCTTATTTTTATTGTATGTCACACAAGCAGTTTCAATGGACGGCAGCCCCGTGACCGCGGCCTCGATTTCTCCTAATTCGATTCGATATCCCATATGTTTGATTTGGAAATCTTTCCGACCGACGAAAATAATCTCGCCCAGTTCATT
>CAYUNV010000325.1:0-3417 GCA_964446265.1 uncultured Negativicutes bacterium
AGCAGCTATTCAAGAAGCAGACTTAAAAGCGAGAACAATTCTAAGTGCCAAAAAGCAAAATATGCCATGTAAAACTAAAAGAAAGGAAAAAAGATCATGAAGAAAAGAAAATTAAGAAATCTGGAAGTCTCTGCAATTGGTCTGGGGTGCATGGGGTTCAGCCACGGATATGGCCCTGTGCCGGATCGTAATGAGTACATCCGCCTGATTCGTCAAGCATATGATTTGGGCTGCACATTTTTCGATACAGCCGAAGGTTATGCGGCAGGTGATAATGAAATTCTGGTTGGCGAGGCATTAAAGCCAATCAGTGACGAAGTTGTCCTGGCCACCAAGTTTACTATTGCAAAAACCTGCCAGACATCCACACGGGAGGGATTGTTAAAAGAAATTCAGTCCCATGTGAACGCTTCCCTGAAACGGCTGGATACAGACTATATAGACCTGTATTATCAGCACCGGGTAAACAAAGATATTCCTGTTGAGGATGTGGCCTGGTGCATGGGCGAACCCATCAAAGAAGGCAAAATTCTCACTTGGGGACAATCCATGGCAACCGTTAAAGAAATCAGACGTGCAAATGCTGTTACACCGATCACGGCAATTCAAAGCGAGTATTCCATGATGGAACGGATGTTTGAAAAGGATGTTATCCCTGTGTGTGAAGAACTCGACATTGGATTTGTTCCGTTTTCTCCTTTGGCAAGTGGCTTCCTTAGCGGCAAATACACGAAGGATACGAAATATACCGGTGACGATGTACGAAGAGTCATTACACGATTTGATAAAGATAATGTTGTGGCAAACCAGCCGCTGCTGGATCTCCTGCATTGGTTTGCAGAAGATAAGAATGCCACTCCTGCACAGATTTCTCTTGCATGGATGTTGAATAAAAAAGAGTTTATTGTGCCGATTCCGGGTATGAGAAGGCTGGAACGCCTTCAGGAAAACTTCGGCGCTGCTGATGTAGAATTAACAGAAAATGAATACAATCAGCTCGAAGCAGAACTGAATCAGATTGAGATTCGTGGCAACCGGACAGATGAAGATATTGCGAAACTGAAGATGATGAAGTGAAAATAATTGCATTAAACGGCAGTCCCCGTAAAAACTGGAATACAGCCACGCTGCTCCAAAAAGCACTTGAAGGAGCAGTGTCCCAGGGCGCAGAAACCGAACTGATTCATCTTTACGACTATCAGTATAAAGGCTGCACCAGCTGTTTTGCGTGTAAACGAAAAAGCAAAATAACTGGAAAGTGCGCAATGGAGGACAAGTTGACTCCCGTGCTTGAAAAAGTAAGGAATGCAGACGCTCTTATCTTTGGTACACCTATCTACTTTATGGGTATTACATCCGGGATGGCTGCCTTTTTGGAGCGTTTTTACTTTCCATTGACCATTTACAGTGCGGAAATACCAACGGTCTTGCCTAAGAAAATTCCGTCCGGCTTCATTTATACGATGAACGCGAAAGAAGGGCCGATGGGGGCATTCAAAGCGCACCTGAATCCTTTTGAGTCTTACTTTACGGAATCGCTTCTGGGAGAAAAAGCAGAGATTCTGTATTCTTACAACACCTATCAGTTCACAAACTACGATCAATATGAATCCTCTGTATTTTCCGAACCGGAAAAAGCAAAGCAAAAGGCTGAACAGTTTCCCATTGATTGCGAGAACGCATTTCAAATGGGTGTCCGGCTGGCGCAAATGAAAAAATGATGGAAGAAGAACAAATTACATAAAACAAAATTGTCACCATGCCCATATCTGTCCGGAGCTTGATAATTACTAAAATAAATGATGAAAGGAAATTTGGAATATGACACAAACAATTGGATTTATTGGAGTTGGCCCCATCAACAGTACATTGGCGCGATTCGCTGTCGCTGCGGGGTTCAACGTCATCGTAAGCAACTCCCGTGGCCCTCAAAACCCTTACTGAAAAAGTCGCCGAACTTGGTGATCATGCACGTGCAGCTACCGTTGAAGAGCTGCACAGACCAGTGATATCGTGGTGATATCGATCCCCCTTGATCAGTATGACAAACTTCCAGCCGAGGCGTTCGCCGGGAAGATCGTTATCGACGCCATGAATTATTACTCCCAGCGCAACGGTCGCATCTACGTGCTTGAAGATCATATGCTGACCTCCAGCGAAATGGTGCAACAGCACCTGAAAGATGCCATCTGGTCAAGGCGTTCTACAATCTCGACTTCCACCACCTGGGCAATGGGCCCCGCCCCGCAGGTGATCCCGATCGCTGGGCGCTTCCCATTGCCGGCGATGACGCTGATGCCAAGGCGGAGGTGGCGAAGTTCATGGACGCGATCGGCTACGACGCGGTAGACTGCGGTACGCTTGCAGACAGCTGGCGCATTCAGGCTGCCACCCCGGTCTACGTCCTCCCCTACGTTGGCGAACTAAAGGGATGACCAAGGACGAGAGAAGAGCCTGGTTCCGGAAAGATCGCAGCAAGGTCATCAAGGCGGACGACGTGCGAAAGCTGGCGGCTCAAACGAAAAAGTCTGATCGCCCGTATGCTCTGTTCGAGGACTTGCCTTCAGGTTTGATGGATTGATGCACATCATCCCAGCGGCACACGACGGATCAACGATCTCCCCAGAAGAAATAGCATTTATGGAAGAACCCTACGTTTCACACAATATCATTGGTTTTAACTAAATTTGAAACCCCCGCTAATTGAACTGAACCCGGAAAAACGGACAGTGAATTAAAATACCCCCTATGGTAGAATTCGAACACTATCGTAGGGGGTATTTGTATATGGCTGGTATTATCTAACAACTTGGTATTTATACTGTATTACTAAAGTATCTTATTTTTCTAGGCGAAGGTTAATACATGGATCTTACTGACATACTTAGAGCTGTTAAAGAAGGAAAAATGGATCTTGAGACTGCGGAGAAGCAGGCTCGGGGACTGGGGTTTGTCTCCTATATGGATATAGCAAAACTTGATTCTCACAGGAAAAGCCGAACAGGAGTAATCGAGGCTATTCTTGCTGATTGTAAAGATCCTGACGATGTGGTAGAGATTACTAGAGTCATGGTTGCTGAGAGCAAAAGAGCCCTTATTACACGGGTTTCACCAAGGCATCTAGAAGCCTTAAAGCAGGCTTTCGGTCAGGATAAACTTGAGTGGAACAGCAGAGCTCGTACAGTTGTTATCCATGACGGCACACCTGCCCCCAAAACCGGTGGGGTTGTAGGGATTGTTTCGGCAGGCACGGCAGATATACCGGCTGCAGAAGAAGCCAGAGTTGTAGCCTCCGAAATGGGCTGCGAGACAGTTGCGGTTTATGATGTGGGGGTTGCGGGAATCCACAGGCTTATCCCGGCAATGGACAAACTGAAAGCTATGAGACCCGGAGCAATTGTGGTTGCAGCCGGAAGA
>CAYUNV010000326.1:0-3403 GCA_964446265.1 uncultured Negativicutes bacterium
TAATTTTCGCCATGTTTTTATTTATATTGTCGGCATAGTCGTAATATCGATTAATCCAATCTGGATTAGCGGCTAATAGCCTCTGGGTTTCGTGAATGACATGAACATAATCCGTATTTGCCACTAAAAATCCTCCTTACAAAAAATAACTTGTAGAAATATTTTATTCCACATCCTGTTGCAATTATTATCAAGAAACAACTTGAGCATAACACATAGGCTATAAACAGGGGTTGTCATCACCAATTTACTAATGTAGAAATTGTATTAATTTATTATATTCCCATTTTTTCCAACTGCTCCTGCAAAAGCTTTATAAATATATGATAAAAAGAAAAAGGCCTCGCTGTTTACGAAGCCAAATTATTAATATCAATAATGCTAAATTACTTATCATTTCTTTATTCTTCTGGTTTCATGCCCGCCCTTTCCTTCTCTATTGACAACACTTCAGTCTTTGCGTTATCCTCCTGAAGAATTGACTGGATTTTTTGCATAGCATCCTCCTTTATACCAGGTAATACATGGCTGTACGTATTGAGTGTAACCGCGATATTACTGTGCCCCATAATTTCTTGAACGATTTTCGCATGCACTTCTTGCTTCAGCATCATCGTCGCAAAAGTATGTCGAAGATCATGTACCCGAAAATGAGGTAAGTTAGCCTTTTCCAACAATGTATGGAATTTATTATCCAGAACATCTGGATAAATGGGTACGCCATCTTCTCGGCAAAACACCATGTCTTGATCTTCGTATGCTGTATCCAATTTTGCTTTTTCATCTTCTTGCTTCGCTTTATGCGCTTTCAATGCTTCCAGAACATCGGGTGCTAAAGGCACCAACCTATTCGATTTCGGCGTCTTCGTAGGATGAAACTTAGCTTTCTCAGTATTCGTTTTGACCAAACTTCGCTGAATATGCAACGTTTTGGCTTCCATATCAATATCAGCCCATTTTAACCCCATCGCCTCACCTCTCCTGAGGCCCGTTGAAATTAGAAGATAAAAGGCTGCAAAGAATCGATCATTTTTGCTGGTTAATAAGAATTGTCTGACTTGCTCCTCGTTCATCGGTTGTATTTCCGTTCTTTCTTTCGTGGGCCTTGTCGTTGCCTCTGTCACATTACGGGCAATAATATTCTCCCGGATAGCTTGCTTTAAAGCGGAATGGCAGACCAAATGAATTAGGCCAACCGTTTTTGCCGACAATCCACCTTTCCCATCAACACGTCCGCTATCAAATTTTTGATTGTACAACTTTTGCAAATCACGAGCTTGCAAGTGAGATAACCGAATTTGACCAACCACGGGTTTAATATGTACTCGCACAATGGTTGCATAGTTTTCCCATGTTGTCAGCCTGTTTTGCCGTTTCACATGATTCTCCAGCCAGTAATCAAGCCATTCGCCAAATGTCATTTTCCCAGTGGTCGGAGCAACTCCACAGTCCAGATCCTTAATAACTTTCTTTAACTTATCACGTGCCTCTTTCTGTGATTTTCCGTACACAGCAGTTCGATATTGCATACCTGTATTAGCATCCTTGTACCTAATGCGCCCTTGCCAACGTCCGTCAGCGAGCTGGCCAATAGTTCCTTCGCCATGTCCTCTTTTTGTTGCCATATGTTATCCTATTCCTTTCTAAAATGCTGAGCGTCTAAAGGTAACTTTTCTACCTCTAGACGCTCTCATAGCTCTTATAACAATGATTGAAGATGATTTAACATCCTCGGTTTCTTTTACTCACAGCCTATTACCGCTTTCCTAATCCGCTCGACACTCCTTGAACGATTGACAAATCATTGTCAAAAATCAATTATTTTGATTATCGCAATGATTTTCAAACCATGCCATCAATCTGTCTCTGATAATCCTAATTTTCCCGCCTATCATAATCGCTGGAAAATGTTCTGTTTTAGCCATCGTATAAACCGCCTGTTTTCCCACACGTAAAAAGTTGGCCGTCTGGCTTACATCCATCATGGGCGGATAATCTTTCAATTCCATGTATTCCATACAATTGTCTCCTTGTTTATGTTTTTACGGTTTATATTGCCGTAAAATATTTTTAAAAATATCCGATTTTCACTGCCAATGATCGGTTATACTAACATCTACTTCGATAGGAACCTTTTTTACATAAAAGTGCCCTGCTTCTTTCATCACTCGACTGAGTATGCGTCGCGCATCATCCGCTCCAGTTGCTGGCGCTTCGAGCAAGATTTCATCATGCACACAGGTAACGATCTTTGTCCTTGTATCCCCAAACGCATCCGGCAGCATTGCTAATGCTTTTTTCAATATATCAGCGCCTGTTGCTTGAATCGGGGAATTGCATAACAGGGTAAAAGAAGCCTCTGTTTCACAAAGACGTCGCCTGCCGCCTAAGGACCGAATTTCTTTTACGCCGGATTGCTGTTTTTCACGATACCATTCATTTAGCTGGGGATACTGATTAAAAAATGCAGTCTTGAGTTGTTCGGTTCGCGTCATTGTTACTGCTAAACCGCGTGAATTCAGTTCCGAATGCAGTCTTGATGCGCCGCTGCCGTAAATTAAGCCGAGTACCATAGTCTTTGCCACTTGCCTCTGACTATCCACTAGGGCTTCAATCGGCTGGCGAAACATTTTAGCAGCAATTGACTTGTATATATCAATATTGCGTTGAAAATCCGCAATCAACCGCTTATCACCGCTGACTTCTGCTAAAATATGGAGTTCCTGCTGACTGTAGTCTGCATCCACCAATTTATAACCAGGCTGTGCAACAAAACAATGACGATAGTTTTTCTTCACGCCGTGAATACTGGGAGTTGTACAAGTAAATCGGCCAGTATCCGTTCCGATTTGGTTATACGTCGGATGAATGCGTCCTGTGAGCAAGTGAATATGCTTGGCATAATCAGGACCGGAAGAGTCAAAAGCTCTTCCTTTTGCCCACTGGGAGCGATTTAACAGCATCCCGTTTAACTCCATTTCCGCCACGGCTCTAATGGCTGAGAATTCCGTAACCGCCGTATCAATTAAACCCGCATTGGCTAATTCATTTTTGATAGCTACTCGTAGTTTTAATAGAAGCTCAGCTGTTGTATCAGCGGTTGCATTAAATTTCCGAGTGATATCTCCCATACTGTGCATTTGTTTGGGCAAACCAGCCTGTAAAAGTTGGTTCGCAATCTGTATATCAAAGTACGGTCCTGTTATTTCCAAGCCGGCACGCTTTAAAAATTTGATCGCTTGCTTCGCATCATAAAATACTTTAATAGAATCGCTTTTCGTAAGCGATTTTAAAAAGTTCTGCTCAGCCGTTCCTGTTATTGGCCACTGCATCGTTATTGTCTGCTGGTCAGGAGCAGCGACCGAGATGGTTTGCAAACGATGGATAAAGGGGTCCGGTCCCT
>CAYUNV010000327.1:0-3360 GCA_964446265.1 uncultured Negativicutes bacterium
TCTAACAGTTCCGCCGCAATTTCGAAATGAAAATTTGTGTCGCATTGAATATCAGCCAGGTATTTCCATATCGCAAAACAATGAGTTTTCCGCGCATTAAAAGTACGGTCGACAAATTTGACTTGTTTTACATTGTGGCGAATAAAAAAATCCATCTCGGCGAAAACCCGCTCAACAGGAAGAAACCGCACACCGGCCGCCGCACTGGAGAGGCAATACTGGCAGGAAAACGGACAGCCGCGTGAACTCTCATAATAAATAATCTTGTCCTGCAAGTCCAGCAAATCATTGTCATCATAGGCAAACGGAACGTCTGCCAATTGAGAAATAATTTGCGCAGCGCCATTGCAAACCACGTCCCCCGTCCGGTTACGGTAGACCAAGCCGGAAACATCGTCAGCGCCTTCCCCATTCTGCAATGCCGCCAGCAAGGCTGCTAACGTCTTTTCCCCTTCGCCCATGACCACATAATCGATGTATGGATGTTGAGCCAAAAAATCCGCCGAACCATAACTCACTTCCGGACCGCCAAAAACGATTACCGTTTGGGGCAGGATTTTGCGCAGCATGGATGCCAATTGCAGCGTCATTTCAACATTCCAAATATAACAGGAAAAACCCACTACATCCGGTTTCTGTATGTATAAATCGGCTAACATATCCGAAAGCGAATTATTAATCGTATACTCGCAGATCACTGTATCCATCCGTTCTTGCCGGCAAAAAGCCTGCAAACAACGAATCGCGAGGGACGAATGGATATATTTTGCATTTAATACCGCCAAAACAAGTTTCAATCCAAATCACCCTTATCTTTAGGTCAATTCATACCGTTTCTATACTTCCATAGGAATTTGTTTTATCCTGCACATTTCCGTTTCATGTTATTTATTTGCAGGAATATTGCCGTGCAAGTAAAATATTAATGATTATAACTATACATATGAATCTTCAATCGTTAAAGGAGTGTATAAATGCCTACCATGACACAGCGTTTTCTTCCCTTATTACTGAGTACAATCATTTGGAGCAACAGCAGCGGAGCGGTCAGTTCCGCCAACAGCGCAGAAGTGCCTGAAAGGACCAGTATACCAACTGAATATCAATGGCATTTGCAAGACGTTTATGCCAGCGAGGATCTATGGAATGCTGATTTTCAGAAACTAAAAACCATGCTGCCGAACATCAAAAAAATGCAAGGAACATTGGGTGGTTCGGCATCAAATCTAAAAACAAGCTTAGAAATGCAGGACGAAATCGGTATTATTAGTGGTAAATTATATGCCTATGCCCGTATGCACCACGATGAAAATATTGCTGTTTCCCATTACCAATCACTGAAAGGCCAAACAGAAACGCTCCTGGCGGAAGCCAGCACAGCAACGGCCTTTATCAGTCCAGAAATCCTGGCCATACCGGAAAAAACGCTGACGAAATTTCGCAAGGAAGAAAAAGGCCTTGCTCCCTATCAATTTTACTTTGATGACTTGCTGCGGCAAAAACAGCATGTATTGTCCCCCAACGAAGAAGAAATTTTTTCGCGTTCAGCAGAAGCAACAGCAGCTTCAGCAAACACATTTAATATGCTGGCCCACGCCGATATGAAATTCCCCCTTGTCACTGACGAAAAAGGAAACAGCGTACAGCTAAGCGAGGGACGTTATCCATCCCTTATGAAATCTTCCAACAGGGATGTCCGCCACGATGCATTCGTTAATTTATTTTCTACGTATAATCAATACCGGAATACCTTTGCCTCTACGCTAAACGGCAGTGTCAAAACGCATATATTTTATGCCCAAACACACAAATATCCTAGTGTTGTAGCAGCGTCTCTTGAAGCTGATAATATTCCCGTTGCCGTGTACGATAACTTGATTGCAACCGTGCATAATAATTTGGATCCCCTGCACCGTTATGTCGCTCTGAAAAAGAAATATCTTGCCTTGGATGAAATCCATATGTACGATTTATACGCACCCATCGTTCGTGATGTACAGCTTTCCTATAACTATCCCGATGGTATAAAACTGATGAAAGACGGCCTCCATCCCCTGGGCAGCGAATATGCAGCCATTCTCGACAAAGGGCTGTCCAGCGGATGGATTGATGTTTATGAAAACAAAGGCAAACAGACCGGCGCTTATTCTTGGGGCACCTATGGAGTCCATCCGTTTGTCCTCTTGAACTATCATGACCGGTATGACGATGTTTCGACCGTTGCCCACGAAATGGGCCATGCCATCCATAGCTACTACAGCCAAGCCTCGCAACCCTATGCAACCGCTTCCTATACAACATTCTGTGCCGAAGTGGCATCCACAACCAATGAAGTCCTGTTGATTGATCATATGTTGAAAATCACCACCGATAAACAGCAAAAATTATTCTTGTTAAATCAATACTTAGAATCCATTCGCACTACCGTATACCGCCAAACAATGTTTGCTGAATTTGAAAAAATTATTTTCGACCGTTGTGAAAAAGGTGAAACTCTGACCGCGGATATGTTGGATGCCATCTGGCATGATTTAAACACACGTTATTATGGATCGGATATCGTCGTGGATAATGATCTTGACGTTGAATGGGCCAGAATTCCCCACTTCTATCGGAGTTTCTATGTCTACAAATATGTCACCGGCTATTCAGCTGCTACAGCCTTCGCCGAACAGTTACAGACCGAAGGACCTGCAGCGCAAGCGCGTTATATCGAATTTCTCAAAAGCGGCGGATCCGATTATTCGCTCAACTTGTTAAAACGGGCCGGCGTCGACATGTCTTCGCCACAACCCATTGAAGTAACGCTTCACAAATTCAACCGCTTATTGGACGAATTAGAAACCCTGCTTGAAAATTAAAGCACAACTGAAATCCCGCTTTCAGTCCAAATGGCCTGAAAGCGGGATTTTTTCTACTACCATTTTTTGTTCTTTACTTACCTTGTATCTCCAATAAATCTTCCACTACAACCGGCATCTCTTCCTTAGCGCAAACCAAGGTATGTTTTACCGACTTCCCGGCCAATTCGGCCAAGCCAGTCGGAACTTTCCAGCCGGTAAGTTTGGCAAGGGCTTCCAAAGAGGCAAAGCCGCCATCCTCAACAGCCGGCAGGGAACCGCCGATGGCTTGCAGGACACTTTCATTGAATTTAAACGGACTGGCGGTTGAAACAATGACACATGGCGTATCATCCTGGTTCTGGCTGCGGTATTGTTCATACACCTGCCAAGCAACCGCAGTATGTGGATCCATAACATACCCATACTCAGTATACACTTTGCGAATTGCCTCTACCGTAAGAGTATCATCCGCCCAGCCGGCCCAGAATGTATCTTTTATTTTTGTCAATTCCTGCGA
>CAYUNV010000328.1:0-3360 GCA_964446265.1 uncultured Negativicutes bacterium
TTACTTTGCATCGGCCAATGCATTGCTTCCCCGATGCCCAGCAATAATCTCGCACACAGCATAATGATAAAAGTGCCGGCAAGACCGCCAACACATAAAGCAACGCTCCAGAGAAAGATTGACAAGCTCATTGCCTTACGCGGTCCCAAATAATCGCCCAAAGGGCTGAGAAAGACGTTGGAAATCCCATACGCCAATAAAAATACGGTCATCAGCATCCCCATGGCAACCGGGTTTCCCTTGATCCCCATGTCACCTAAAAAAACAGGGTCTGCCACCAAAACCGAAACATTCACTCTGTCTACATAGGCCACCAATAAAGTTAATAATAAGATCCTCGCTAATACCCACCTTTGTTTCGTTCGCTTTATGCCAGTTGCAGTGTCTGTCACGGGTTGATATCCATTCATCACTTCGTGCCCCCTCCATACTTGAACATTCAGCTATTTCACTTTTTCAAGGATTGGGTTCAACTACAAAATAATAACCATTTGTATTCTTGGCATATTCCCCCTTTCTATTTGCGAAATCAACATCTTCTTCTACTATTCAGTCTAGCATTTTCTCATAAATTGTTGAAATATTTAAAAAGTTTCGTTACTATATAAAAAAGGTATAATTGATTGTAATGTAAAATTAACTACGTACCGTCATTTATCAGGAGGTAAAAATGGACATCAAACAACTGCGCTACTTCATTGCCATTGTCGAAGAAGGCAAGATAACTTCAGCGGCCAAACGGCTGCACATGGCCCAGCCGCCGCTAAGCCGCCAGTTAGCCCTTATGGAACAAGAACTGCAAGTTGTTCTGTTCCATCGCAAAGGACCTCATATGGAACTGACCGACGCCGGTAAATTATTGTATCTGAAAGCAAAAGAAACCGTCGTTAATATGGAAAAATTGGTCGCGGAAGTCCAGGATGCCGTGCAAGGCCTGCAAGGCTTGTTGACCATTGGAACCATTCAATCCTGTGTTTCCCATTTACTGGCTCCCATGCGTTACTTCCGCCGGAATTATCCCCTGATCTCTTTTAAACTTTGGCTGGGCATTCCACCCAGATTGACAGAATACTTGGAAAAACGCGTCATCGATTTTGCCATTCTGCGCCCACCCTTCCCTATGCAGAATTTTTCTTCCGTGAAGCTGCACGAAGATCCTTATGTCCTTGCTATCCCGGCAAACCTTGATCCCTTTTATCCGCGCAGCGCAATTCGGATCAATGAACTCGGCGGTTTGCCCATGGCGCTTTTCCACAGCGGGCAGCACATCGGCTACAACGAAGCCATTATCAACGAGTGCAACCGTTTAGGGGAAGAATTAAACATCGTAGCCGAATGTTCCGATACCGCTTTGATAATGTCGTTAGTACGCGGAGGGATTGGCGCGACCATTCTGCCCAAAACCGCGTTTGCTTCGATCCCAACGACCGAGCTGCATATTCTAGACATTCTTGATTTTTCCATAAAATCGGAAGTCCATGCGCTTTGGCGAGCTGATGATTTTCTGTCTAAAAGCGCCCAACGGTTTATCGAATTACTCACTTCGTCCACTCAGGCGACTCTACTTGGTGCCGAAACCGTTCTTCCAGAAGGTAATAGGGAGCAATAAAAAACAGGCCGATATTTCTATCAACCTGTTCGCAACTCCATATTCCCATTTAAGCGGCGTCTTTTCCTTGTTTCTTTTCCGTATATACCGCTCCAAGCGGTTGTCGCCGGCAAAATCAATAACCTGTTGTTTACGGATTGCATCCGCCAACATATCCCGCACCGGAATTCCGGTATCGGTATAATTTCGACCGGCCTGAAAGACGATAAAACCGTCTCCGCCTGAAGCCATAAAATCATTGATAACGACTTTGTATGTCTTATTTAAACCAAGGGGCGCGCCGTCAGCCAACGTTACTGAAACGAGCTGCCGGTTTTCCATGTCACAAACTACCTTCAACCCCGAATATTGGATCACCCCGGCGTTCCCGTTCCAGAGCCCTTGTTCCAACGCTTTACGGATTTGTTCGCCCGTCATAGTTACTGTAACCAAGGTATTATCAAACGGCATGACCTCGTACAAGCTGCCCATCGTAACCGTTCCCTGTGCAAGCCCGGTTCTTAGGCCGCCCATATTCTGAAATGCAACGTCAGCCTGAGCCACCTGCCGCATTTGGTCTGTGACCCATTGCCCCAACAGCGTTTCATCCCGTTCGTTTCGATCGTGTCCAAGGGCACGTTCGTTTTGTCCTATGACAACTTCTTTAACCGCTGCAACCTCTTGCCGCCCTTCCTCTAATAGCGCCTGAACTTCCGGATCAGCCGCCAAATCTGGATAGGACAATTTGATTACGGCAACAGAAGAAGCGTCAATTTGCCGATTGGCTTTATCATACAGCAACTCAACTTTACCTACCGCCCGGCCGTTATAACCGGCTTGAACGATCGGAACTCCACTCACAATAGCAGAAACGAATTGGTGGGAATGACCTGACACGATAGCAGAAATCCCTTCCGTTTTCCAGGTCAAATCAATCGCATCGCCATCGACCTCTCCATTTTCTTTAGTAAAGCCGGAAAGATGTGAAATCACTATAATTATATCAACACCCTGTTGCCGCAAAACTGGAACGAGGGCATTCACCGTCTGAACCGGATCGGCGAAGGTATAACCGGCAATCAGTTTCGGATTTACCTTAAAAACCGTTTCCGGAGTAGCAATTCCGATGATACCAATCTTGACACCGCTGCGTTCCACAATCGTGTAGGGTTTCACAAAATCAGCCGTTTTGCCAGTACGCTTGTCAATCACGTTGGCGCAAACATAAGGGAAATCCGATTGAACAATCCGCTGCTTCAATACATCAATCCCCCAATCGAACTCATGGTTTCCTAAGGTCATCGCATCAAATCCGGCGTAATTCATCACGAAGACCACACTTTTGCCAAACAGTAAATTAGAATCCGAACTCCCCTGGAACATATCGCCGGCACTTACGATCAGCGTTCCTTCCGGAAGCTCAGCTTTAGCCTCATGCAAAAATTGCACCAGTTTAGCCGCGCCGGGGTTTTTGCCGTTTTCCACTAAAGCGCCATGAAAATCATTCACTGTCAATATCTGCAGTTGGACAATATCCGGGTTGGTCTCAGTGTCACAAGCTGCAGCTTGCCCAGTCATCAACAAGATACAAGACAAAAAAACAACCATCATCAGCCATTTTGTTTTCACAACACTTCTAAGCATTGGCTCCCTCCTCAAAGGCAGAATGGTAATTAAATTCTCCATAAGAAAATGCTATTCCTACCTACACAAAATAGTTAGAAAACCCGGCTTGCGCCGAGCTTTTTAGCGACGGCGGAAGCCGCTGGTTG
>CAYUNV010000329.1:0-2871 GCA_964446265.1 uncultured Negativicutes bacterium
CGCCGGAAGTGCAGGCCTTCGCGCCGCTTTAGCTGCTGCGGAAGCCGGGTCGATGGTTTTGGTGATTAATAAAGGGCCGCTCGGGAAATCCGGGATTTCGCTTGTTGCCGGTGGAGGTATGCAGGCTCCCTTTCACCCTGACGACAATGCAGACCTTTTTTTCCAAGACACCGTCAATGCCGGATATGGTTTAGGGGATCAAAATCTTGCGGCAGTGCTGGCGGAAGAGGCGTGTGCGAGAGCTTTGGATGTTGAACGGTATGGGGCTAAATTTGCCCGTACTGTGGACGGGAAATATGCCCTGTCGCAGTTTCCCGGGCAGTCATATCCTCGTCAATTGTCGATAGTTGGCGGAGGCCTTGCTTTGGTTTCAGCCCTTTCGATCGCCTGTAAAAGGCATGAAAATGTATCTATAATGGACGATTTTTTTATGACCGGCTTGCTTAAACATACCGAATCAAACCAGGTATCGGTGACCGGGGCTATCGGAATCAACCTTAGAACCGGCGATGTCGTTACAATAGAAGCAAAAGCGGTTATTATGGCTACCGGCGGCTGTCAGTGGTTGTGGGAAATCAATGATTGCCCTGCAGACGCAACCGGCGATGGAATTGTTTACGCCTATCGGACCGGAGCGGAACTGGTTGATATGGAAATGGTTTTGTTTTATCCGTCCGTGGTTATTTGGCCTCCGTCTTTGCGAGGCGCGTTCGTGCATTATGAATATCTTGCTTCGGCAATTTTTGACGGTAATATTTATGATCGGAAAGGGAAGCCGATATTGCCAAAACCTTTGCCAATGCGTGACGAAGCCATGAGAATGATGAACCAGGCAATTATGGATGGGCGGGGAACCGTTCATGGCGGTCTGGAATGGTATATTGGTGATTCCCTTAAAGAAAAAAATTTTATTCATACCAAACTGAATACGGAACAATACAACTACATACGGGCAAACGGAATTGAACCGTCAACGGATCGAATTCAGGTGGCTCCGGGTGCGCATTATCTGATGGGTGGAATATATATTAATGAGCACTGTGAAACAACCGTTAGCGGTCTTTTTGCAACTCCGGAATGTGCGGGAAATTTTGACGGAGCAAATCGCATGGCAGGAAATGGTTTGACGGCAACTCAGGTTTTTGGGTTTAAGGCTGGAATTTCTGCGCATAAATGGGCTATCGCCAATTCGTTCCGTAAACACGAAAAGGATTATGTTGACGAAGAGATCGAGCGGATCATGAGCAAGATCACTACCGGCGATCGGATTGGCGCGGAACTATTTGTTCTCAGGCATAAATTGCGTTCAGCGGTGCAACGTGCTTTGGGGGTAATACGGGATGCAAAAGAGCTGGCTCATCTAATAAGTGTTACTGACGAAGTTCGAGCAGAGCTGGCTTTCATACGAGTACCGCGTGTTACTGCTTATAATCAGCAGCTCGTTGAATTATTGCAGCTTGAAGTTATGTGTGAAATATCTCGCTTAATTGCCGGCAGCGCTTTATTGAGGCAAGAATCACGAGGGCATCATTTCCGGGTCGATTTTCCGGAAAGAGACGATTTGCATTTTTTGCGACATACACGAGTGGTTAGCGCCGCAAAAGGAGCTGAATTTGGAAGTATTCCTATAAAATATAAGATATAAACTGAAACCAATGAATGAAAGTTTTAGATCGCCAGAAAGATTGATGGGAAACTTTAAGCAAGAGATGTCCTATGGACCTATTCATTCAGGTTAGAAAATGACAATCGTTGTTTTCGAGGGGGAGGATCTGTTATGAATGATAATAAAACATCACAAGCCGCCAGTGAATATGATGCCAATGTAAGCAAAACCATTCCGTATTATACTTTTTTTCACGAAGAGACCATAAAACTTGTGAAGGCTTGCGTGGTTGAGACGGGGGCTTGGCTCGATACCGGCTGTGGCACCGGGAATTTTATCGATAAAGCAAAGGACCATTTTCCTGACATCACGTTTACCGCTGCCGATCCGGCAAAAAACATGCTGGAAATCGCTGAGGAGAAATGTGCAGGGATGAATGTACGGTTTTTGTTGGCTGGGACGGAAGAGTTAAGCCAGGAAGGCCCTTTTTCGGTCATTACCGCTATATTGGCCCATCATTATTTAAATCAGGCGATACGGGAAAAAGCCACACAAAATTGTTATGCGATGTTGAAGCCGGGCGGCCTTTATGTTACGTTTGAAACGATTCGGCCGGCAACGGAACAAGGGACCAAAATTGGCCTGCGGCGCTGGCGGGATGCGCAAGTGGCGAATGGGAAAAGTATGGAGAACGCCGAGAAGCATGTGAGCCGGTATGGAACGGAACTATTACCGATCACCATTGATGCGCATGTGGCGCTGCTGAAGAAAACCGGTTTTTCGGTAGTAGAACTTTTGTGGGCTTCAGGGATGCAAGCGGGATTTTATGCAATAAAATAAAAATGTCTTTGAATGATCTGGCAGCAAATAGAAAAAGAAAACAGCAAACAAGAATGCGGCAGTCTAAACTGTCCGTTCCTGTTTGCTGTTTTTTTGAAAAAAGAAAATAAACAACAGTTAACTAACCATATAATCTGGGGAGAATTCCATGCTGCTTAACCAGTCCTCGTAAATAGTATCGATTTCTTCCGTTGTTAAAGTAGATCCAAGTGCCTTGATGATTTCATTAACTTCTTCCGGAACTGGCGTAGATGTGAAGGAAGACATGTTATTCATGATGTATTCTCCTTTCGCTTTTAAACACAAAAACCCCTCGCACTATTGTTTTGCGAGAGGCTTCATTGCCTCACAAAATGTTATTTCCTGTTTATAGGATAACAAATCATAATACGAATGTCAATGTATTATGAAAAAATATTATACAT
>CAYUNV010000329.1:2881-3342 GCA_964446265.1 uncultured Negativicutes bacterium
CGGAAATTTGAGTATATGGGCAGATGAAATTGCAGAAAAAACAAATACGATAAAAAATAAAAATTTCTTACTGTGGATGATGTGAAGCAACAAAGCATTTGCGGGAAAGATGGTAAACGCGGTATTTTTTTCTATGCGCCTCTATAAATCTTGTTTTTTGTTGTTTTGTAATGTATACTGTATACAAAAAACAAATGTTGTTGATGGCCAATACACAAAGGATTGCCGGTCTGAACCCTGAATAACTAAAATGAAGCATCGATAGAACAGAACCAATGATTGGTTTTCCTTGTGAATTATGCAGAGAACTCAGTAAAGTAATGCCGATGTAAAACAGAATTTGCTATAGAAAAAGTAAAGGGGTGTGCTAAGGTGGATCAGAACAGTGAATATGGGCTATTCCATCAGGCAAAACATGAATATCGAAACTATTTGCACGCTGCGGGAAAACTTTCGATCAA
>CAYUNV010000330.1:0-3337 GCA_964446265.1 uncultured Negativicutes bacterium
GGCCACATAGTCATGGGATTCGATCTGCGTTGTCAGCGGGTTATAGGTCAGGCCCAGACCTTCCACGAACGAACGGGAAACAGCTTCCCAGTCAATTGCCGGATAAGCAATACTATGCGCATTGAAGTTGCCGACGGCGCCGTTGATCTTGCCGAGGTATTCCTGGGAGCGGATTTGTTTTAACTGGCGGTTCCAGCGGTAGGAAAATACGGCCAGTTCCTTGCCAACCGTTGTGGGGGATGCTGCTTGGCCGTGGGTATGGGCCAGCATCGGAATGTTTTTTTCTTCTTCCGCCATTGCTGTAATGGTCTGTACCAGGTTTTCCGCTGCCGGCAACCAGACATTCTCAATGCCGTGTTTCAACATCAAGGCATAAGAAAGATTGTTAATATCTTCGGAAGTACAGGCGAAGTGGATAAATTCCAGTACATCAGCCAGCGACATGGCGCCCAAGGTCTCACGGAGGAAATATTCGACCGCTTTTACATCGTGGTTGGTAGTCCGTTCAATTTCTTTGATACGGAGAGCGGCAGTTTCATCAAAATTTTTGACAATATTGCGCAAGAAATCCACTTCATACGGTGTGAATTGGCGGATTTCAGCAAAGGCGGGATTGCCTGCCATAGCAATAAGCCATTCCACTTCTACATGAATACGGTATTTTATTAAAGCCCATTCCGAAAAATAGTCGCCCAACGGCTGGGTGATGGTTCCATACCGTCCTTCCAGCGGCGTAAGTGATTTAATACTCATTTTTATCCCTCATCATTCTTTAATAATAACAGCATTAGGAATTTGTATCAAAAATCTATGCATAGTATACTACATTACAGCCTTGGAATGCCACGCTTTAACGCAAATTCTTAACGAAAAGCAGATAAGCCCTCTAAAACTTTCCAGAAAATGTTCGGTTTAGTGTTGACAATCTTTGCCGGTAAATCAATAATATATTGAGGATTATAAGATCGGAACGGAAATATAACGCTCTTCTACTATTATAATGGCTTGATCGGGAAATGGTTTTTTATGCTGCAACATTCCATAACAAGGAGGTTAAAAGAGTTTAAATTTTGATAGACGTATAAAACATCCGCTAGTGAGGTGCCGGTTAGAATGCAAAACGTATTGATAACATCTAAGGAATTCGGTAAAAATATTTGGCCGGAATTGGAACAACTGTTGAAAAACAACCACTATCAGCCGATTTTTAATCCCAAAGACAAGGCCATGTCGGCGCAAGAAATCTGTCAAATCGTCAATGAACATAATATCAGCGCTATTCTTGTGTACTCCAGTTCCGATGAAATGAATCATTCTGTGTTTGAGAATTGCCCCAGCCTCAAAATTGTCTCGCGCCATGGAGTCGGTGTGGAAAATATCGACCTTGTTGCAGCAGAACAATTTGGTGTCGCTGTAAAAACAACCTTGGCGTGTGAAGATTATGAAGCGGTTGCCGATCTGGCTTTTGGGTTCATGTTGTCGTTGGCAAGGCGGATCCCGGAGAGCGACAGGGCTTTGCGGAATAACCAATGGGTTCGTTTAACCTCGACCAACTTATGGCGAAAGACGGTCGGACTTATTGGCTTTGGCCGTATTGGCCGGGCTGTTGCCAAACGGGCAAACGGCTTTGATATGAACGTGTTGGTATACGATCCCTACATCAATTCCGCTGACGTAACACAACAAGGGATTGTGGTTTGTTCTAAAGAACAGCTGTTACAAGAAAGCGATTTTATCAGCCTCCATTGCCGGCTGACAGAGGAAACAAGGGAAATGATTGGCGCGAAGGAATTCGAACTGATGAAGCCAACCGCCATGCTGGTTAATACGGCGCGGGCCGGTTTGGTCCATCAGGACAGTTTGATCCATGCGCTGCAACAGTTACAAATAGCTGGAGCAGCCGTTGATGTTTATAATAACGAACCTGCTATTAACGATCCATTGGTTCAAACCAACCTCAACAACCTGGTTGTGACGCCGCATATTGCCTCTTATACACAAGAGGTGCTGCTGCAAATGGATCGTTTGGCTGTTTTGAACATTATAGGGAATGGGGAATGATCCGTAAAGCAAGCGGATTGTTTTGTATTGTTTGTACATTCATAATTCAACATCGGAAAGAGGTAATTATTAATGGAAACTGCTGAAGCAAATTCAACGGCCTTGACTGTGGAACAGGCCAGACCAACCCGCTACCGGTATTTGATGGTAGGAATGTTGATGGCAATTATTTTTGTGGCCTTTTTTGACCGCGTAAATGTATCGGTCCTTATTGCCAATGATACTTTCCTTAATGACTTAGGGATTAAGGGACAGCCGGTAAAGATTGGACTGTTGATGTCCAGCTTTTTAATGACGTATGGCATTGCCAATGTAACCTTAAGTCCGTTAGGCGATTATCTGGGGCCGCGCAAAATCTCCATGCTAGCAATTTGTTTGTGGATCGTTTCAATGCTGATTGGCGGTATGGCCAGTACGTTCCTGATGATTATTGCAGCCCGTATTCTGTTGGGCCTTGGCGAAGGCACGCAATATCCATCCCAGAGCATGTTCGTAAAGAATTGGTTTCCGCCGCAAGAACGCGGCCGGGCCAACGCTGCCTGGTTGATTGGCCAATCCTTAGCGCCGGCGCTTGCCATGCCGTTTTTTGCCTGGGTGATCGGAAGTTTTGGCTGGCGGCCCAGTTTTTATATTTGCGCGGCTATGGGGTTAATCCCGATTTATCTGTTGTGGTTTCATGCTGCGGATAAACCTAGTATGCACAAGAAGGTAAACTCTGCTGAATTAAAACATATTGAAGCGGGACTTAGCCAAGAAGCGCAAGCGATAAGCCCGGCTGAGAAAACATCCTGGTGGAGTAATGCGAAGGTGTTTGTTTTCAATTACCGGTTTTGGTTATTGGTATTATGGACCAGCGCGATGAGTATCATCACCTGGGGCCTGGTTACCTGGCTGCCGACCTATTTAAAAATGGCCCGTGGATTTTCCTGGACGCAAATGGGATTATTGGCTTCCCTGCCGTTTATTATCGGCGTGCTTACGAAAATTATCGGCGGCTGGGCTTCCGACCGGGTACGAAAATATGCCCCTTTTTGTTCCCTGGCTATGTTATTTGCTGCCGTAGGTGTTTATTACGGCGCTGTTAGTACGAATAATATTGCTTCTGCTTTGTTGATTGCGTTGGGACAAGGTGCATTGTCTTTGGGGATCCCGAGTTCCTGGGTGCTTGTTCAAGGTTTCGCCCCCGGCAAAGCAATGAGTACGGCGGCAGGTTTAATGAACGGTGTAGCGATTGCCATGGGTTCTTTATCGCCGGTAATCATCGGCTATTTCATCA
>CAYUNV010000331.1:0-3304 GCA_964446265.1 uncultured Negativicutes bacterium
ATGTCTTTCCCATGAAATCTATTTTTTTACCGGCTGAACGGCTCGAAGCCAATAATTTTAATTCCTGAAAAGGAAAATTCCGTTCTTCGATTAAATTTAAAAATTCTTGACCTACTGCGCCGGTAGCGCCTAAAATTGCAACGTTATATTTTTTCAAAATAAACATCCTCTCTGCTATTTAATCATTACATCATTAGTGATTCTAGTCCATAGATTAAACCATCAGCATTTAATACGTTTTTGCAAGCTAATAAAACGCCAGGCATAAACGATTCGCGAGAAATCGAATCATGCCGGATTGTCAGTGTTTGTCCTGTGCCGCCAAAAATAACTTCCTGGTGAGCAACATAACCAGGTAGCCGGACGCTATGCAAACGAATACCGGCTAATTCACCGCCACGGGCTCCGGTTAATTTTTCCACTTCATCGGGGTGGCCTTGTTGCATAGAACCCCGTTTGTCGGCAATTAGCTTAGCGGTAAGTAATGCTGTGCCAGACGGAGCGTCTAATTTTTGATCATGATGCATTTCGATGATTTCAACGTGTGGTAAAAACTTTGCAGCCTCTTGCGCCAGTTTCATCATTAAAACTGCGCCTATAGAAAAATTAGGTGATATCAGTGCGTTGGTTTTCCATTTAGCACATAAGTCACGAACTTCTTGCACATCGGTTTCTGATAAACCGGTAGTACCGACAACAGGGGCGACTCCCATGCTAAGGGCAACGCGAATGTTGGCCATTACGGATTGTGGATTAGTAAAGTCAACCATAATTTGCGGTTTTGTCTTTTCGATTACAGTTTGCAAATCGTTGCCGACTATGATTCCGGTTTGACCGACTCCAATTAAATTGCCAATATCATCGTAGCCCGTACGCACATCCACCGCCCCAACGACTGTGAGTTCGTTGTCGTTATATACTGCTTTTAAAACTTCCCGGCCCATCTTTCCATATGCGCCACATACCATTACTTTTAGCATAAATACCCCTCCTGAATTTTTATACGACATAGAAACAAAAAGAGCGCCGTGAGCAAAATCTCACGGCCGCCCTGTAAATAAGCTGCCAAAAAGGATAAAGAAAAATAAGTTTTTCTTTGCCCTTGTGATGAGATAGCGCTCCACCAAATAATTTTGGTGACAGTCTTATATTTATTCAATACAAGACCAGCACACGAACTGTGGGGCAGTACAATGCGCTTCGGCGGTTAATCCTTTCATTTCAGATCATCGAGCCCTTACTCTTACTGAAGTTACTGATATTACCCGCACCTCTACTTCACCCTCTTCGGATGATGTCTATTAAATTATGTATATTGTATAACGATAAAGATGCAAAAGTCAAGGAATAAATTCGGATGCTTATCGGCCTGTACTACCCAACCCGCCTTGCCTTTCGCTGGCAGCCATTATTTCATCATTATCAATACAAAGATATTTGTAAAATATTCCTTGGGCGATTCGTGAATTACGGGTAACGGAATAATCTTCTGTTCCATGGTTATAGACAGCAATCATGATATGTCCTTCATTATCCGGATTATTGTAATAATCCGCATCAATAATCCCTTGCGAATTCATTAAGCTGAGACAATTTTTAACGGATAAACCGGATCGGATATGGATTCCCAGATATTCATCTTTGTTCATGTATGCTTTTAACCCTGTTGGTATTAAAGTTACCGTTCCCGGAGGTAAAACAATATCTTCGGCAGCAACAATATCATAACCGGCACTATATCGTGTTTTTCGTTGCGGCATCAACAAATCCATGTTTTGATAGGCGGATATTTTTTCAAATCCTCTGCTTCGCATCAAATTCTCCTTTCGACAGCAACCTTACTGGTCAAAGAGTATTAGAAAACCCGGCTTACGCCGAGCTTTTGCAGCGACGGTTAAAGCCGGGTTTTTATAGGGTTTTTATAGTGTTTTTATTTCAATAACTCTTTGCGTGACAGGTTAATTCTCCCTTGACGGTCTACTTCCGTTACTTTCACAATAATTTCGTCTCCAACCTTCACCACATCTTCTACTTTAGCTACTCGTTCCAAAGCCAATTGTGAAATATGGACAAGGCCTTCTTTACCCGGTAATATTTCGACAAATGCGCCAAAATTCATTAACCGGGTGACTTTGCCGGTATAAATACCGCCAACTTCAACATTACGAACCAAGTTTTCAATGATCTTAACGGCTTTTTGTCCGGCTTCACCATCCGTTGCCGCAATAAATACCTTGCCATCGTCTTCAATATCAATGGATACGCCGGTTTCGTCAATAATCTTTTTAATGATTTTTCCGCCTGGTCCAATAACATCCCGGATTTTATCCGGATCAATCTGCATGGTAATAATCCGTGGCGCAAACGGTGACAGTTCTTGACGGGGTTCAGGGATTACATCCAATATTTTTTCCAGGATAAACATTCTTCCCCGTTGTGCTTGCTGCAATGCACTTTCCAAGATTTCACGCGTGATACCTGCAATTTTAATATCCATTTGGATAGCCGTTACACCATTTTTGGTTCCGGCAACTTTAAAGTCCATGTCGCCTAAGGCATCTTCCATCCCCTGGATATCGCTAAGAATAGTATAATAATCACCGTCTTTAACTAAACCCATAGCAATACCGGAAACCGGTTCCTTGATGGGAACACCGGCATCCATCAGAGACATCGTGCTGCCGCAAACACTGGCCATCGAGGAAGAACCATTTGATTCTAATATTTCGGATACCAAACGAATGGCATACGGAAATTCTGCTTCCGATGGTATAACCGGCAGCAAAGCCCGCTCAGCCAAAGCCCCGTGGCCAATTTCTCGTCGTCCCGGACCGCGTGACGGTTTGGTTTCTCCGACACTAAAGGACGGGAAATTGTAATGGTGCATATAACGTTTAAATTCTTCAGTACCTACGCCATCTAATTTTTGTTGGTCACCCATAGGACCTAACGTGGTAATGGTTAAAGCCTGTGTTTGACCGCGCGTGAATAAGCCCGAGCCATGTGTGCGTGCCAGCAAACCAACTTCGCAGGTAATAGGACGGATTTCTTCTAATTGTCGTCCATCTGGCCGGATTTTATCGATCGTAATCATTTTGCGGACAATTTCTTTTAACACTTTTTGCAGCACGTAAGAAATTTCTTTGGGATTATCGGGATAAACCGCCAGAAAATGTGCCATTGCTTCGTCTTTCACTTGCTTAGTATGAGCGTCACGCGCAAGTTTATCGGCATTCGTAACAGCCGCTTTTAAATTTTCTGTCACATATTCCCGGATCGCTGAATCAATTTCTTCTGGTACGCT
>CAYUNV010000332.1:0-3287 GCA_964446265.1 uncultured Negativicutes bacterium
GAGCAGTAGCAACCATCACAAGATCAGCACTATTAAGAAGCTCCATCGTTAATTCCGGTTCACTTTTCTTGACTATACCATGCTCATGATACTCTGACACAAAAGGGTCATAATATACAACTGCTGCTCCTATCTTTTCCAGCTCATCAATAACGCGAATGGCCGGGCTTTCCCGGTAATCATCAATATCCTGTTTGTACGCTACCCCCAGAACCAGTATCCTAGACCCATTCATCGCCTTTTTATAGCGGTTTAATATCTTACTTGCCCGTTCTACGCAATATTCGGGCATACGGTCGTTGACCATCATGGATGATTCAATCATTGAAGTATGAAAACCATATTCACGAGCTTTCCATGACAAGTAATAAGGGTCAAGCGGAATGCAATGTCCGCCCAGGCCCGGTCCCGGATAAAAAGCCTGAAAACCATAAGGTTTGGATTTGGCAGCCTCGACCACTTCCCAAATACTTATACCCATACGATCGCATAAAATGGCAAGTTCATTGACTAACCCAATATTAATATTACGATAAGTGTTTTCCAGTATCTTTTCCATCTCAGCAATTGCCGGAGAAGATACCTTATGTATGGGTGCTTCCAGAACACTTTCATAAAGAATAGCGGCAATCTCCGTACATTTCGGCGTGATCCCGCCAACAACCTTAGGCGTATTTTTCGTTTTATAAATCAAATTCCCTGGATCAACCCGCTCCGGTGAAAAGGCAAGATAAAAGTCTTCACCACAGACCAAACCGGTACTCTCAATGAGCGGCTTTAAAAGCTCTTCTGTCGTACCAGGGTAAGTAGTGGATTCCAGTACCACCAACATATCCTTATGCAAATAAGGCAGCATGTTCTCGACAGAAGACTTGACATAGCTAATATCCGGCTGCTGATGCGCATCAAGCGGCGTAGGAACACAGATACATACACAATCAGCCGATGCGACTGCGGCGAAATCGGTAGTTGCCCTAAGCAATCCGTCGTTTACAATACTCTCCAAATCTGCATTTACAACATCGCCAATATAGTTATTGCCACTATTCACCATATCCACCTTAGACTTTTGTACATCAAAGCCCAAAACCTGGTATCCTGCCTTTGCTTTTTCAACAGCCAGCGGCAGTCCGACATAACCTAGTCCAATCACACCGAGTACTGCCGTTTTCGTTTGAAGCTTTTGAATTAAAGTTGTCATGTTCGTTCTCTCCAATTGTTACTTGCATCACGGAGTGCGGCTGAACCAATCATGATATATTTCGAGAATTATCTTTGGCTTCGCCTCGAAATAATATTGCCGCAAACGTTTTAGCTATAATAACTATATCAACTAAGATGCTTCTGTTTGTTACATATTGCACATAATACTTTTGTTTAACCGGAAGGATTGTCTGGATATATGTCTGCTCAGGACAAGTGGATTTTCCAAGCATCGCATTTTCATCTTTGAAAGTGATCGAAGCCAAATCCGTAATACCCGGCTTTACGGACAAAGTAATCTGCCGGATATCCTCAGGATACTCTTCCATATACCTAGGTACTTCCGGTCTTGGTCCTACCAAGCTCATATCCCCTAAAATGATGTTAAAAAGCTGTGGCAATTCATCAAGCTTATATTTACGTAAAAATTCGCCAGGCCGGGTGATACGCTTATCCTGCCCAACGGTAATTTGGGTGCCATGGGATTCTGCATCGACAATCATGGTGCGAAACTTAAATATTTTGAAGGGTTTTCCATATTGCCCTACCCGGACTTGACGAAAAAAAATCGGCCCGCGGGAATCTAGTTTAATCCATATTGATATAATAAGAAAAACAGGGAGCAAAACAATAACTCCCGGCAAAGTAAACAGCAAATCAAATATGCGTTTCCCGTTCATCTGCCTAATGCCGATCGAACCGCGTTAACAACCCGTTCCTGATCCGCAGTTGTCATTTTTGTATAAATAGGCAAACTGACTGCATTCTCATAGGCTACCAAAGCATTGGGAAAATCACTTGGCTTCAGGTTGTACGTTTCGCTCCAGTATGGTTGAATATGTAGAGGAATAAAATGAACACTGCAACCAACGCCCTTATCAGACATTTGCTGAATAAAGTCATTCCTGGATATTCCGCAATCCTGGAGACGGATTACATACAAATGCCATGCATGAACATCTCCCGACGGTGCATGTGGGGGTAATATTAGCGGCAATCCGGCAAGATTCTTGTCATAGAAATGCGCCATCTGTTGCCGTTTTTCCTGAAAAGTCCATGCTTTCTTTAACTGATGAATACCAATTGAAGAAGCAATGTCGGTTAAATTATATTTGAAGCCAGGTGCAATAATATCATAATGCCAGGCTGGTTTAGTCGATGTATACCGGTCAAACGCATCCCGGCTCATACCATGCAGTCGCATGACCCGGCAGCGCTTTGCTAAAACAGGATTGCGGGTAACAACCATCCCCCCCTCACCGGTCGTAATCGTCTTGGTAGCATAAAAACTATAAACAACAATGTCGCTATCCAGTCGTCCAATAAGTTTGCCGCCACAGGTCGTCGGTAGAGCATGGGCAGCATCCTCGACTACTTTCAGACCATGCTTCTTAGCAATAGCAAGAATGGCTTCCATATCACAAGACAACCCGGCAACATGAACCGGAACGATTGCTTTAGTTTTTGGCGTAATAGCAGCTTCTATTTTCGTAACATCAATATTAAAGTTATCTGGAGAAATATCAACAAATACAGGATGTGCTCCCAAATAGCGGACAACTTCCGCAGTAGCAGTAAAGGTGTACGGTGTAGTAATTACTTCATCCCCGTGGCAAACACCGATAGACTCTAACGCAAGATGCAAGCCGGCAGTCGCAGAGTTTACAGAAATGGCCTCGGCTCCTTCACCGACAAAAGTGGCAAAGTCTTCTTCAAATTGTTTCGTTTTAGGTCCGGTGGTCAACCACCCGGAACGAAGCGAACTGATAACTTCATTTATTTCGTCCTCGCCAATGTCCGGTAAGGCGAATGGGAGAAAATTACTCATAAAGCTAACCTCTTCCTTTGATAATATTGGCAATCACAACACGCAATTTTAAATTGCTTAGGTACAGACATTTACTTCGACAATAATTGTTTCGTTACCTTTTTTCATTGAGAAATGATCAACCTTTTTTAGGAGGCATCGGACTATTACGTAGAACTGAAAGTTAAGCTACTAAAGAAAAATATGGGTACCCATTTCTCAAAAGTACCTTTATATGGTGTCAATTTAAATTATTCCACTCTGCGAAAGTTAAGTT
>CAYUNV010000333.1:0-2353 GCA_964446265.1 uncultured Negativicutes bacterium
GATCGGGTTTCACGTTTAACCGACTCACCCTGAACGTCTGGCTATTAAGTTGCCAAAGAGCGCCTGCTATTCCGGTCTGCCGTCTATGACTTTCTTCATGGCTTCCCGGACAAGTTTTTTCTTCTCCTCAGGCAGTTCTCGTCTCAGCCATTTGACGAAAGTCATTTCCGAAATTCCCATAGCGTCCGCGACTTCCCACTGCCTCACGTTGGCGATTCTGAATTCGTCTCGCAAATCTTTGTTGTGCATGCTATCCCTCCTTGACCTTAATGTGTATTCGGTTATATAATTACTATAATATAATTGTAATTGATAACAACATATACAGTCAATGAAGCTTGGCTACTCTTGTTAACCATTTCCAAAAGTTCTTTCCACACTATCGCCCGATAACATTACGCGAAAAGGGGTGCCACGATGGCATTTACTCTGGAGTTTGATGATAACAACCTTACCGAGCGGCTCCGCGATCCGTATAAAGGAATTGACGAAACACTCCCTCTGGGCCTGTCTTTTCTTGATTTTCTTTCCTCTGGAGAAATATTAGAAGAAAACTCTCATATCTATTTCCGGCTGGTAGAAGGCTCTGCCGGAATGGTCCACGAAGATTCATGGTTCTATGTGCAAATGAAAGAGTTTGTTGACATATGCATTAGAACGCCTGAACTGTATTCGCTCGACAACTTTCTGTTCTTTTTGCACCTGAAAGGACTGAATATCCCAGCACACTATATCAATTACTACCTGGATCCGGAAAACCCGCCCGAAGACCTTATTCCACCTCAATTAAAGCTTTCGCCATTGGAAGCCGCTATCCGTGGTTTTGCCAAGTCCGATAAAAGCAAAAATACCATCACCAGCGTTTACACCTGTGACAGCATTGAAGATGCCTGCATAGCGTCTATTTATCATTTTTTAAAGCTTGGCCTTACGATCAAATTCTGCGCCAATTGCGGTAAATATTTTGTGCCTCTTCGACGCTCTGATGCGATTTACTGTGACCGGATTAGCCCGTTTCGTCGTTCTAAGACCTGTAAGGAAGACGGATCGCAAAGAACATTCGAGGAAAAGATTAAGCTGAACGAAGCTGAGAAGCTACGCCGTAGCATCTACCAGACCAAGCAGATGCGTGTCAGACGAAATCCGGATATATTGCCTTACAAGGAAAACTTTGAGAAATGGAAGACTGACGCTACCCGGTGGAAAAAGGACATAAAAAAAGGCCGCCGGACCTCCGAGGAGTTTATCCAGTGGCTTAATGACTGTAAAAGAAAATCTTAGCTTTGCTTTGGCCCTCCGCTTACCTGGAGGGTTTACTCTTTTTGCAGCGAGTTGCTTTTATCGAAAACGATATGCACACCTTGACCCCCTAGGGGGGATCAAATCTCTACAGCCTTTGCCCCCAAGACCGCCGCCCCCCTTCACGCTAAATTTCGCGAATTTGCATAGGGGGGATACCCTGCAGTTATAATCGGCTAAGAGTCCCTTAAGAATTAGGCTTTATACGCTTTAAGTTTTGCAAAAAGGTTGTAAAATCAACTAACCGACTGTATTCGGTAGACTGATTGAAGAGAAAAGTACTTACGGCAAACGATATTACCAGTAACAATATCTTGGTGGTACAGCAATTCATTCAAATCATTTGGTTATCTCAAGATATAATTGCTCAAGCCGATCATCTTTGATATTCTTTTTCAGTTCGCATTCCCAAACGATAAGCACCCTCCATCCATCTTTTCTAAGAACATCATAATTTTCTTTATCACGATTTCGGTTTTTCTCAAGTTTCGGCCTCCAGTAGTCCTGATTTGACTTCGGAAGAACAAAGTCCGGACATCCTTCATGGCAGTGCCAGAAACAACCGTTTATGAATACAACTGTTCTGTACTTCGGAAGCAGAATATCAGGATGACCAGGATACCTCTTGTCATTTTTTCTGAACCTCAGTCCTTTGGAAAAAAGAAATTTCCGCACCAGGATCTCCAGTGTTGTGTTCCTGCTTCTGATGCGTGACATATTATAGCTCCTGGTTTCTTTAGAATGCCTATCCGCCATATGACCGCCTCCGGAATCGGTTCCACTTGGATCAATCTACTTGCCTTCCACAATCCAGATATCCGCATAGATGCTCTGCGATCGCCTTTGCCAAAATTGGCGGCACTGCATTGCCTACCTGCTGATATTGTGAATCCTTAGTTCCGCAGAATACGAAACTATCAGGAAACGTCTGTAAACGCGCTGCTTCCCGGATGCTAAGGGCGCGGTGTTTCACTGGATGAATCCACATAGATTTTCGGACATTGACAACCGTGCCAGATGGTTCGTCGTACTTTAAGCGCAAATAAATAGTATT
>CAYUNV010000333.1:2363-3284 GCA_964446265.1 uncultured Negativicutes bacterium
CGTATCAAAGTAAGTGGTTTTAAGTTCGTGCGGCAAGCTGTGGAAATTGTCCCCTTGCTGAATCACCATAAATCGTTCCAATGCGGCTAATGTTGTTGCCGTAGAAACATGATTGGAAATTTTTTTTGAATCGCGCAGTTGTTTTCCAAGCTCACTGATGTCTTTCGGGGCGTCAGGTAACGGTACTCCTTGTTCTCCGTCAGAAACCTCCGTGGCTGTTTCAATTTCCTCTAAATCCTTAATCGCATCTTTAACCGTACGGTAGTTTGCTTCAGTGAATGTGCCGATTGGAAGCTTAATATCATCACATATGGACTTTTTTATACCTATAAGAACAAAGCGCATTCGCTTTTGCGGTGCACCAAAAGCAACAGCCGGCAAAACGCCATAATTTATGCTATATCCTGAGCTTGTGGCTCCCAGAATGGATTCAATATAGTCTATCACCGCCATAGAAGTCACACGAGCAACAAGACCGTTATCGGTCGAATATTGGTCAACCTTAATTCGGTTATCCAATATTTCTTTTGCCTTGGAAAGCATTCGTTGCAACATAATTGCCGGCATGATCTCCCTGCAAAGTTTTTCGGCGGTCTCATAGGTTTCAGTAGTGGTAAAATAGTTTTGTATTGCCACACCTGCAACATATGAATGTTTCAAAATAGAATCATATTCATCAAATGCCGCAACAAGGTTACTCGCGAGAGCCAAAAGCCTTTTTTTGTGTTTTTCCAACGAGGCACATAGCTTTTTAGGGTTATTGCGTGTTTTGAACACTACGTTGAGTGATAAATAGTCATTCTCTTTCCAAAGATAACTTGAAATCCGTTCCGGGTTTCTTACAATATCAGCAACGCCCGGAAATATGAGCGCTGAATCAAGAAGCTGAATTTCCGTGGGAGAGGTTTTAATGCTGTACTT
>CAYUNV010000334.1:0-3281 GCA_964446265.1 uncultured Negativicutes bacterium
GGCAAGTCCGAAGGAACTCAATTTGGCATACTTCCCGCAGAGACTAAGACCGGTATTAAGGTGATGTCAATTAACCTGCTGCTTCAAAAGGAAGAAGACCCAGTTATTTGGCGGGGGCCCATCCTTTCCGGCGTTGTAAAACAATTCTGGACCGATGTGGTCTGGGCCGACCTGGACTATCTTTTTGTTGACCTGCCACCAGGCACCGGTGATGTGCCCCTGACGGTTATGCAGTCCCTTCCCTTAAGCGGGATGATAGTTGTAACCTCCCCACAGGAACTGGCGGTGATGATCGTTAACAAGGCGGTCATAATGGCTAAACAGATGAATATACCCCTCCTGGGCTTGATTGAAAATATGAGCAGTGTGATCTGCCCCAAGTGCGGTGAGGAATTTCAATTATTCGGCCCCAGTCACGGCAAGGAAGTCGCCGAGAAGTTTTCCGTTCCTTATCTTGGTAACATGCCGGTTGACCCGCACCTGGCTGAACTCTGCGACATGGGCAGGATTGAAGATTACGAGAGTAACCTTTTTGCCAATTTCATACCCGAAAAGATTCCTGCAAACTAAAAATTATAAACTTATCTATAAATTTATTATTTTTAATCACTTATCACGAATAGTTGAGACAGGTACAGTTTTCTGTCTCAACTATTGCAGTTCGAAGATTTACTTCTTTATTTTAATAGAGTTGCAGCTTGTCACCCGATAAGAAAAAACGGGGAATTATTCGCAAATCGTTCATTAAGGTTAAGAAATTTGCCAGAAGCAAAACACTATGATATTCGAATCAAAAACTTCCAGGAAACACCTGTTTGTTCCATTCGCAAAAAGGTTTTAGAAACTCCAGATGAAATCGCCGGACTGATGAATGCCGTTCTGGAAAAGATTGTTTCCCGGGGCGGTAATTGTTCGGGTCCACCACTAATGCTCTATTACAAGGATGTAGAATTCAACAGCATGCACGTTGACCTGGAAGTTGCCTGGCCTGTAAATGAAACCATTCTGGCCGATAAAAACTTGCCGCCCGTTCATGCAGTATCGGTAGTAGAGCATCTGGACGCAAACAACAGCCTGGAAGGGGCTTACGCAGCTCTATATGCCTGGATTAAAAAAAATGGTTACCATCCTGCTTACCCAATACGTGAAATCTTTAATATTGACTCGCACGCTGCATCAACTGAGCAACTTTTGATTGAGATTATTATACCGCTTAAAAAGGAACATGATTAACAACCAACTCATTATCAGCATTGTATTATAATGCCCCCCGTTGTCAAGACACGGAAATAATTTTGTAAGTTATGCTCCTTTCCGTGTTGGTATGTTCAAGCAACCCCTTGATGCTGCTTGCCATCATATAGTTGAGCAGGGCATTGTCCTCCAATGGCAGAATGGGGACGATAGGTATTATACTCATGAATGTAACGGTTCAAAGCAATTCTCAGTTCCCGGGGGCTATTGAATTCATTGATGTAGATGCAGTCATATTTCATAGTCCGGAAAAACCGTTCTATTCTCACGTTATCCAGGGCTTGACCCTTGCCATCCATAGAAATTTTAATATTCTGGGATTCTAACAGGTTAAGACAAAGGATTTATCCAAGGTGCTGGACAGTTCATAATCCACAATACACCGGCTGTACCAGTCGATAATGACAAACAGAAACATGAAGCCTTTTTCCAACCGAACATATGTAATATCTACACCCCAGACTTGATTCGGATGGGTAATGGATAGGTTCCTCAGTAAGTACGGCCGAACATATTGCGCATGAAACCGCTTACTAAGATTTGGCTTGGGGTAAATGGTGTAAATACCCATATCCCGCATCATCCGGCGTACTTTTTTCCGGTTAATCAGTAGATGATCACCCCGTCTTAGAATCCGGGTGATGGTTCGATAACCCCAAGTGGGGTGAGCCGTGTGAAGCTCATCGAGCCGACGCATCACAAATAAATCCTCGTCAGAGATAGGCTTCCGCTCAGGAGACTGGCGATAGACACTGGTGCGATTGATGTTTAATAATTCGGCCTGGCGTTTGACACTGATATGGACGTTGTTTCGGTCATAGAGATCTGTTCTTCCAGTCTGTCCCGAGGATTTCTTCAGATTTTTTTTGAGCCAGTCCGCCTCATAAGTGAGTTGACCAACTTTACGCTCTAACTGAGCCACTCTTTCATTTTTTTCTTCCAGTTCTTTTTCAACTGCAGAGGGACCTTTCTTAAATATCTTGGCTGCCCGTTCCAAAAACTAGCTTTTCCAGCGGTCGATGACCACAGGGCTTATACTGTACTTAGCGGCGATTTCGTTGATAGTGGAGGCTTCCTGTAGCACCTCCAGCACTACCTTGCTTTTAAATTCGGCTGAATAATGGTTTCGCTTTTTCATGTTTCCAGTATAACTTACATTTTTGATTTTGTGTCTCATTCTATGGGAACATTATAGGACCCCTATTAAAATTGCCGAGTAGAATTAGTAAAAATTAGATACAAAAAGCCCTTAAGTTGGGCTTTTTGTATCTAAGCTAATAATTAATATGGTGTATAACTGTAATAGTATCTATTTGATGATGTCACATAATTACTATATCCAGGATCTGAAAAATATTCGATATGTTTTAAAATATAATATGGAACTTCCGGAATATCGCTTGGTTGCCAATAGAAATAGATTACCATCCATGAGTTCTGAGTTTCTTGTATTACAGAAGATCCAACAAGGCTTGTTGCAGCAGCAAGATAATTTGCATAAACTCCGCCAAATCTGTTTGCAAGGACAGTGGCTATAGCTGTAACTACCATTGACTCAAAGTGGGTACTTGTATATGTTCGCATGGATGTATTTTCAGTCCATGTATAAGTGGCAGTATTTGATGCGGCAGTATTTGATGCGGCAGTATTTGATGTGGCAGCTTGTAATGGAAGAACGAAAGAATTAAGCATTAAACATACTAATGTAAATAAAACAACTAGCTTTTTTATGTTTTTATTTTTCAATCTTTTTCCCTCCAAATTTTTAAAATGAATAACCCTAGCCTAATGGACATGCCCTTGGCGTACATGACGATAATCTGCTCTTCCAGTTGGTTAGAGGTGGTCTCGTACTTCTTGATAACCTTGGGTTTAAACTCGCCATTACGGTTGCTGGGGACGGTCAGTTCTGTTTCTCCGAATTTAGTTTTGATGGTTTTTTGCTGTAACCGTTACGGCTGTTGCCGGTATTGTTGCCTTCCAAGCTGTGCTTCTCGTAACAAAGGTGATTATAGCGTTCGGCTTCA
>CAYUNV010000335.1:0-3273 GCA_964446265.1 uncultured Negativicutes bacterium
AGTTTTCATTACTGCGGTTTCCGATTCGCGGGATATTGTGAAAGGTTTTGAGGCTGGGGGTCAGGATTATATTACCAAACCATTCCATTCCCATGAATTATGCGCCCGGATCAAGGTGCATCTGGATCTGAAGAAATCAAAAGAAACCCTGCTGGGTTATGCACAGGAAATGGAAATGAAAAACAAGGAATTACAGGAATTAATGATCAAACTGGAAAACAGTGCGATGACCGATTTTTTGACTGGGTTGGCCAATCGCAGGCAAATGGTGCAACGGCTAAAAGCGGAAGAATCGAATATTCGGCGTAATGGCCGTGAAGCGACGCTGATTATGGCGGATATTGACCATTTCAAGACGATTAATGATACCTATGGACATGATTGCGGTGATTTGGTTCTGAAAAGTGTAGCCAACATAATCAAATCGGTGATCCGGGAAGAAGACGTTATTGCGCGGTGGGGTGGCGAAGAATTTATTATGTTGCTGCCTGGAATGGACTCAATATTGGGAAAAAATGCGGCCGAAAGAATCCGTCAATTGGTTGAGGCGGCTGTATTTCCTTGCCAGGAGAAGAGTTTTTCCATCACTTTGACGTTAGGTGTGGCAAAACTGGATCAAACTGTGGGATTGGACGCCAGTATAAAAAAAGCGGACGAGGCGTTATATCAAGGTAAAAAATTGTCCAGAAACTGTGTTGTTGTTGCTGGCTAATTCCGCAGTGCAATAACTTTCTTAACGATAGTAAGTACTCTGTTTGATGGCAGGAACCCGTTTTTGTGAGTATTTTGCCATCAAACAGAGGTTTTTTGGTTTATGGCGAGGAAGTTGTTTTAATAAACATTTTGTTTACTATATACAAAGTATGTTGACAATATTTACTGTACGTTTTATGATAAACATGTTGTGAACTAACATGCCGGTTGGCCATCGTTGCGGATATTTTCCGCCGCGAATAGAATTGAAAAAATATAGTACACATGGTATTTTAGTCTTATATTACTGTGCAGAGTTGATTGCAAACTCTGCAGGGGGTATAACGGCATAAAGGCGGTGAGTTTTTTGAATCAAGAAGAAGCTTTGCTTTTTCTCAATCGCATAGCCGAGGGAATTTCCCGTATGTTTGGGAATTCGTGTGAAGCATTGATCCATGATATGAACAACAAAAAACAGTCGATCGTTTCCATTTATCATGGTGAAGTAACGAAACGGAATGTTGGCGATAGTTTATCTATTCTTGGTATAAAAGAGGTGGATGAATTATTTGAAGGGAAAGATTTGGTGAATTGCCTGGGACGGACTAAGGATGGCCGGATTTTGAAATGTTCTACGTTCCATTTGCGCGGCGATGATTATCATTACGCGTTGGGGATCAATTATGACTATACGAAATTAGAGGTGGCAAAAGCGGCGCTGGCAGAGCTCACAGCCGTTGGGCAGCCCATTGAAGATGAATTGTATTCTTCCGGCAATATGCTGCAGGATATTTTCGACGAGTGCCTCAAACTTGTGGGAAAGCCGGTTGCCTTGCTGACAAGGGAAGACCGAAAAAAAATGATCGAATTGCTGATGGAACGGGGCGCTTTTAATTTTACGAAAGGCATCCCGATGATTGCTGAAAAGTTGAATATTTCCCGCTATACGATTTATAAATATTTGCGGAACCGGCCTTGATTTCGGTTAATGCAACCAGTGGGAACGATGATCGATTATTGGGTGAAAAAACGAAGCTCCGTTTGCCTCTGAAGTCAAGACAAATGGAGCTTCGTTTTTTTATACTTTTTTGGTTTTCTCTGACATTTCCTTGATTAATTGCTGCATAGAATCATCTAGGTGATCCCGGATTTCCTGTTTGGCGGCAGCGAATTGTTTTTCCTGCAACGCCTTGACAATCGAATAATGCTGTTTTAAGGCGGATGCGGCCATATTCTTTTTAATCAATGAATATTGGCTGGCTAGACGGTGATAATGCATCAGGTTTAGATACAGGTCTTCGTTTCGTTTATTTTTTCCTGCTTTCATTAACGTCATATGGAAAGCTAAATTATAGTTCGATCGTAAAAAAGTTTCAAAAGGGGCTGTCTCTATCATGGCGGTGGCGTCATCCAGAATTTTCGTTAATGCCTGGGTGAGTTCTGCAAGTTCGGCATCCGGCGATGCAGCGAGTTTGTCAACGACCCAGCACTCGAGCATGAGACGGGTATCGATCGCATCCAACACGTCTTCTTCTTCCACGGCGTTCACAAAAGTCCCCACTTTGGGAACGGTTTTTACCAGGCCGTCTTGTTCTAAGCGATTTAACGCGTCGCGAACGGGAGTACGGCTTACTCCTAATTGTTGGCACAAATCGGGTATCGATAATTTTTGGTTTGGTTTAAACTGACGGTTGATGATGCGGTCTTTTAAAATTGTATAAGTTTTATCTAATAAATTCGATGTATCTATTTTTGGCAAGTTCATAAAGCTAACCCTTTCTTGTGATCGATTTGTTGAGACATACACAATAATACTAGGTTAAAAAAACCATAATTGTCAAGAGAATTGTGAAATTTGTTTGCGTTGCAAATAATTCATTTCTAAATGATTCAAAAAGATATTTGACATGAAACGGAACGCAGGGTATCATGATTTTGTTAAACGTTATATGTTGTATGCAACAATTGCTTAAAGATCATTTTATCATATTTGATAAAATTTGTACAGATGGTATTTATAGAATTTTCAGTATAGTTATTAAAGAAATGCTGGCGACAATAACGCAAATGATTACGGCGAATATTGTGGTATAAACAATATAGGCATTTTTCATTCGTCGGTCAGGCGAATGAAAAATGCCTATATTGCCAAGAGTTACTCATGGTCAGACGAGCAACCTTGTATTATGGATCCGCTACACACTCAACACCTAGTCTGCTCGCAAAACAGTAAAGATGCAGTGCATTTATATTTTACCACAAAATACTTGTGAAAATATAACGTGTTATATGATAAAACGGGTAAAATCTATAATCAATTCTATAAATCATTCTAGAATATGCTATAAAAGATGTCAAGCTTTTTTTCCGGATTCTTTGATAATTTTTTGAATTATTTTTAGCGAGTGGATGTTTCTTTCACAACCTTGGCAATGAATATTGCTATATAGGAAGGGAGTGGCGAAATGTTGCTGGTAGTGTATAATAAATGTAGACTTACTTCAGATGGAATCTTTTACTCCATTTGAAGTTTAGTCGAATTTACTTCCGAGCTACAGCCTGTTGATCCCCGTCCTAAGA
>CAYUNV010000336.1:0-3225 GCA_964446265.1 uncultured Negativicutes bacterium
TAGTACTTGCCATGTTGGTATACAGTCTGTTTATCTCCGAAACAACTCCGTATTCTAAAAATACCCATAAGCCGTCCATGCTTGACGGTTTGAAAGGGTCGTCGATCTGGTTGTTGGCTATTTCTTGGATGATGTTCAATGTTGCGCAAAATGGGTATTTTAATTTTGCCCCAACCTATTTGATGAAAGAGCTGCATTTACAACCGGGGGTTGCCAATTTTTATAGCAGCATCATCAGTTTAATGGGTATTCCCGGTGGGCTTATTGCCGGCTGGATGATTGATAAATTGGGAAATAAGAAACTAACTCTTGGCATCATCCTCTTTTTGCTTACAGCAGGATATTTCTTTGGTTTCCGGTTAACTTCTTCCAGTGTAGTTCCTTATATGATCATTATGGGATTCATATCAGGCTTAGTTCCTGCTTATATATTTACTATGGCTCCAGAAACTGTCTCAAACCCTTCTTTAGCCGGTATGGCTATGGCGGCACTAGCGTTTTGCCAAAATTTAGGTTTTTTAATTGGGCCACCCAGCATGGGCGCCGTTATTCAATATGGTTCATGGCATGCGGGGGCCGCATTGATGGTTGCAACGGACATTCTTGCGTTTGCAGTAATTATTTTGATGAAAAGTCACAAACTGTTCGAAGCGGAAAAAGATATCAGTGCATGAGGTCTACATTATTTTCAAAAAGGACAGGCCATATGAATTATTCATATGGCCTGAAGGTGATAAATCATGGTAAAAGAGAAAGGAGTTGTATTCGAATTTATCCTAACCGGGTTGAATTTTGATAGCGCGGGCGAGGCAACAAGCAAGCTGAAACGGATTTTGCAGCATCTTGGGATTTCATCAGAAGTTATAAGGCGAGTTGCCATTAGTTCTTATGAGGCGGAAATAAATGTGATTATTTATGCTCATTTCGGGATTATGAAGGCTTACATATTCTCTGACCGTATTGAAATTGCCGTTGAGGATGAAGGACCAGGCATTGAGGATATTAACACGGCTATCCATGAAGGTTATTCTACTGCGTCTGACGATGTGCGGAAAATGGGGTTAGGGGGAGGTATGGGATTGCCTAATATGATGCGTTGCGCCGATGAGTTTACTATCAGTTCAGAGGTTGGCGTTGGTACGAAAATTTATATGGTGATCCGCCATTAATGTAATAATTGTAAATTTTTAGTCAAACACAGCATATTTTCAGTTTCATATAAAGAGCAGCAGGTATTGCCAGATTACCGTTTGAGTAATAAGCAATACTTTTTATATTTTATAAGGAAATCTAAAGTCAGCCAGCTAGAGATAGTAGAGCCTATCATCTCTAACTGGCTGATTTTGATTATTATCAACATCTAATTTTCAGTTTTTTCATATTGGTGATGGAATAACCAATATGAAAAAATGAACTCATTATAGTATTAAATGCTTGTGTTTGCAACTATTGATATTTCTCGGTTTCGTAGTTTGCTAAAAATTGGCATGTGTTTTGCAATAATAGATCTGCAAAATCGAATAATTGTAATATTTCTTTATCCGCAATGTCTGTAAGGATATTGAAAGGGGTGATGCTTATACCATAGTGAGCATTGTTTGTGGTCAAGGGTAAAAGGAAGTAAAGCAGATCTCGAAATGAAAGGAGCGATTATTATGGCAGAAAGTACAGTGAAGGAAAAAAAACGGGATGAATTTGGACTCTCTAAAGAAGAGAACCAATTCAATTTTGGTGCCGGAAAACAGCATGAAATGCAAGAGTGGAAACCAGAGAAACCTTGGCAATATGAGGAGGACGGGTACATCGTAACCCGATCTTCTGTATGGAGTGCTCCAGGATGTCATGAAGGATGCGGAGTTCTTACGTATTGTGACAAAGAGACGGGCAAGCTCGTTAAAATAGAGGGCGATCCGGAAGATCCATACAATCAGGGACGTCTTTGCCCAAGATGTTTGGCGTTCAAACAGGTTCAATACCATCCGGACCGCATTTTGTATCCGATGAAACGCATCGGTGAGCGTGGATCAGGCCAATGGGAATGTATTACCTGGGAAGAAGCTCTCGACACCTGCGAACGTGAGTATAAACGGATTGCGGAAACGTACGGACCGGAAACAATCCATGCGCATCGCGGAACTGCACGTGACATCATGTGGCAAGTCGGACGTCTTGTTAATACCATGGGAAGCCCCAATGAATACGGTGCATTGAGCGGCACGGCTTGTTACCTGCCTCGTTTGGCATTAATGATCATGAGTTATGGCGGCATGCTTATCGCTGATATGTCACAGTTCCATACTGACCGCTATGACAATCCTGAGTGGGAATGTCCGGACGTTACTATCGTTTGGGGTTGCAATCCTACCATTTCTAATCCTGACTTCTACATGGGCCACTGGGTGACTGATGTTATGAAGCGTGGATGCAAACTCATCTCTGTTGAGCCTCGTGTTACATGGCTTGCCGCTCATGCTGATACCCATATTGCGCTTCGACCCGGGACGGATACCGCAATAGCGATGGCAATGCTTAAAATCATCATCGAAGAAGATCTGTATGATCATGAATTTGTAGAAAAATGGACGCACGGTTTTGAGGAATTGGCAGAACGCTGCAAGGCGCTTTCGTTAAAAGAAGTCGCCGAAATGACCTGGGTCCCTGAGGAGAAAATTGTGGAAGCCGCGCGCTTGTTTGCTAACGCAAAACGGGCGAGCATTGTTTGGGGCCTTGCTGTTGACATGCAAAGCCAAGGTACTCCTTGTGCTCAAGCAATTGCTGCTCTCTGGGCAATTACCGGAAACCTTGACGTTCCAGGCGGTATGGTCTACACTGCCGCACCGATGGGCGTTGACCAACCTTCTGCCGGTGCATGGGGTTACTACGATCTGCTTTCGGAAGAAATGCAGAAAAAACGGATTGGGTGGGAAGAATTCCCAATGTATCGGTATGGACTCACGCAGGCTATGCCGGACATGTGTCTCGAAGCTGCAGAGGAAGACAAGCTAAAAGGTCTGTGGATCCAATCCTCCAATACTATAACTACCATGTCTTGTGAAACGGATCGCTGGTATAACGCATTAAAGAAATGTGAATTTGTGGCGGCAGCCGATATCTTTATGAATCCTACTATCCAGGCATATGCCGATATTGTGTTACCGGTTAGGACCTGGGCGGAAAAAGCCGGTGTACGTGCGCACTATTACTTCCTTTCTGCCATTACCGGCG
>CAYUNV010000337.1:0-3208 GCA_964446265.1 uncultured Negativicutes bacterium
AGAATTGAGCGCGGAGAAATTGCCGGCGAATTGCTGCATATATTGAAAAAGCATGAATTGGCAGTGGTTTATAACACAACGGAAGCTGCAGATCTTGTCGTCTGTTTAAGCGGCTGTACGGCAAATTGTGCCGGCAAACAGAACGGTATCCCCTCGATTATCGTTGCAGGCAGCCTTGTTGATACAAAGGAAGTTCAAGAAGAACGGATTGTACATGAAATTGCAATGAAAGTGGTGAGTTACTTGGTGACGGATAGTGATTGGAGAGCAGTGTATCAAGCAAAGAAAGTAACGGCAGCAGAAGCGGTAAAACATATAGCATCAGGCAATCGCGTTGTTGTCGGGCATGCTTGCGGTGAACCGGCTGCGCTTGTTGATGCGATGGTTGGCAGAGCCCCCGAACTGGAGAATGTTGAAATTGTTCATATGGTAGCAATGGGGCCGGCCAAATATGCACAAGCAGGGCTGGAAAAAAGCTTTAGGCATAATGCTTTATTTGTAGGCGCTACGACCAGGAAAGCGGTGGAAGAAATGCGGGCGGATTTTACACCATGCTTCTTTTCGGAAGTGCCGAGACTGTTTAAAGAAAAAATTCTTCCGGTTGATGTAGCCTTGATTCAAGTTACGCCTCCTGACGAGCAAGGATTTTGTTCTTACGGAGTTTCTGCCGATTATACTCAGCCGGCCGCTGAATGTGCTAAACTTGTCTTAGCACAGGTTAATGCGCAAATGCCGCGTACCGCCGGAGCAAAAATCCATGTCAATAATGTCCATTACCTTGTAGAACAAGATCAACCTTTGATTCAATTGCCGCCGCCCAAGATTGGTGATGTTGAAAAAGCAATTGGTGAAAACGTGGCCGGACTCATAGAAGATGGCGCGACTCTGCAGTTGGGGATCGGCGCGATCCCGGATGCCGTATTACTGTTTTTGAAAGATAAAAAAGGCTTGGGAATTCATTCGGAGATGTTTTCCGACGGAGTTGTAGAGTTAGCGCAAGCAGGCGTTGTTACCAATGAAAACAAGACGATCGGTAAAGGTAAATTTACTGCCGCGTTTTTAATGGGAACGCAGAAACTGTACCAGTTCGTGGATAATAATCCGGATGTTGAGTTGTTATCGGTAGATTATGTGAATGATCCGTATTTAGTTGGTCAAATCGATAATATGGTTTCTGTCAATTCCGCATTACAGGTGAATTTGATGGGTGAAGTTAATGCGGAAATGATTGGATACCGTCAGTTTAGCGGCATCGGCGGACAGGTGGACTTTGTTCGCGGGGCCAGCCGATCAAAAAATGGCAAATCAATCATTGCTATGCCGTCAACAGCGGCAAAAGGTAAACTTTCACGAATTGTCATCGAACTGGATGAGGGAGCGGCAGTAACCACTTCACGTACCGATATCCACTATGTTGTTACGGAATACGGATGCGCTAATTTGCGTGGTAAAACTCTCAAACAAAGGGCGGAGTTGCTGATCAGCATTGCCCATCCGGATTTTCGGGATCAATTGAGAGAACAGGCTAAGGAGATCGGATTGTTATAAGAAAACCGTAGTTTACAACCGATTTGCTGCTGATTAGTAATTTGAGGAGGATCTATATGCCCGTCATCACTTTTTTGCAAGATCTGTTTATGGCTTTTAAAGGACCTTACGAGCGTTGTGTTGGCAAGCATACAGTGAATTTTTGCAAACGGATCGGCAGACATAAATTGCCGGAAGGAATAAGGCGAATATTCACCATCAGCGCCATATCCGCCGACGAGGTTGTAGCGGCTTTAATGCGAGTGGATTACAGAAGAACTGTTGCCGCATTTTCAGAAATGCCTGTAAGAAAAAAAGTGGACTCCCGACATGTCAAGTATTGGCTTAAGGCATATTTATCGGCTCTTTTGGTAATGTTCGGCACTAATAAGCAGCAACTGCTTTCCACGGCCGACCAAAATGAAAAGGCCTTCATCGATGCGTGGACAGAGATGTTTAGCTATGGGCAAGACGATATGAAACTGTTTAATGATTTGCTGCAGCGCTATCAGGAAAATGGAGTCCAAGGGATTGCATCTGCCCTTTGTTTAGCGATGGAGGGAATTTGGGAACAAAAGATAGAGCCGCAGGAGCAGCATGTGGAGTTTTTTGCCAAAAATCTTACGGAAGATGTTGAATCAATTTTCTCCCAAATTAATAAACAAATTTCAATGAAAAATGGGCAGGTGTAGTGATGCTGCATATCGATGATCGGGCATACGAATATATCCTGCGCAAGGGCGGTATTGTCACACTTGATTTCGAGTTTGAGCCGGCAGTAGGGGGATGAAGCTGCTCGCAAAAACATGTAACCGGGAGTTACATACCGAAAATTCACCTAGGAAATCCGGACGAAAATACGGTTGACTTTCTTGTAACGCATATCCGCGAAGTCGCGGTCTACCATCACCCTGGCGTCACGGTTAAACCTGGTTGTGCCGTTATTGAAATTTGCCTAAAAAAACTGCTTTTTTGGAACTGGTTAGAAATTCGTGGAGCGCAAGGGAAAGTGATATATTAAAATTTCAAGTTCTTTGCTTTGGAAGGCGTGCAGAAATGCAGGTCTTCTTATTCTTTTTAGGAAAGAATGGAGGCAGATAATTATTTATAGCGGCCAACGCTGTTGTTGCGGCAATAGGTTGTCATCGTCAGACATATGGTGTAAAATATAAGGGCTGTTAAGTTTGTTGACGTGCTTCAGTTTATGAGAACTGTAATACGGAATTTTGGGAACGGGCGGAATGTTTGGCTGGTATTTGTCTTCGTGAATTTTTTGATTGAGGGGGATAAGAATGACGAAAAAATTTACCCGAATCGCTTCTTTTGCAATTGGTCTTATTTGTATTGCCGGTTTGCTCGCGGGCTGCGGGAGCAGTACGAGCAAGGATATCAAAATTGGTATGGTGTACGAGTTAACCGGGAATACCGCATCCTATGGCACTTCGGCAGCGAATGGCGCGAAACTGGCGTTTAAGGAAATCAATGCCAGTGGCGGCGTTTTGGGAAAACAGATCCAAATTGTAACTGCCGACAATAAAGGTGAACCTTCTGAGTCGGCTAACGCCATGACAAAGGTAATTACGCAGGATAAAGTAATTGCCGTCACCGGTTTTACCGTCAGTTCCTGTGGGATCGCCGGTTCAGCGGTAGCGGAGGACAACAAAATTCCGTTTGTTGCTGC
>CAYUNV010000338.1:0-3194 GCA_964446265.1 uncultured Negativicutes bacterium
GCTTTAAAGAATATTGCTTTTGATGATGATATTATTGCTGTGGCGCCGAACGCTGGCTACCCGGAGATTATTCATGAAAGAACCGTCTATGTTAATAATATCGATTATTTTGCGGAACGAATGAAAGAAATCGGCGAATTGGGAGTGAAGATACTCGGCGGGTGCTGCGGAACCACTCCGGCGCATATCGGGAAAATGACTAGCCTGATTAAGCCAGAACAAGCCACGGTTGTTCCAAAGCGGGAGTTTGTGGTCAAAGCCTCTGTTCCGGCAGTGGCAGAAGAAGCGGGTTGTTTTGCAAAGAAAATGAAGAACAATCAGTTCGTCATCGCAGTGGAACTGGATCCGCCGTTTCATGCTGATGCCGATACAATTATAAAATGCGCGCGCGTTTGCAAGGATAACGGCGTCGATGTGATAACCCTCGCCGATTCACCCATGGGACGGGCTAGGGTTGATTCAATGATGCTGGCGGCAAAGATCAAGCGGGAAGTTGGCATCGATGTAATGCCGCATATTTGCTGCCGCGATCGAAACATCAACGCCTTAAAGTCAAGCGTTTTAGCCGGTTACATCGAACAAATCCGAAATATTCTGGCTGTAACCGGTGATCCGGTTGCGTCGGCGGATAAAAATGATATCAAAGATGTATTCAACCTGAATTCTTTCAAATTCATTGAGTTTTTATCGATGTTGAACAAAGAATTTTTTGAGGAGCATCCGATCCATATCGGCGGCGCGCTGAATTTGAATGTATCCAATCCGGAAGCCGAGATCGCCCGGATGCAAAAAAAAGTGGCCATGGGAGCTGAATTTTTCCTAACCCAGCCTATTTTTGCGGATCAGACCATCGATTTTTTGCCTCGGATCGAGAAGAAAGAACATGTCAAGCTATTAGGCGGCATTATGCCGCTGGTCAGTTACCGGAATGCGCAATTCCTGAATAATGAAGTGCCGGGGATTCAGGTGCCGGAAAAAATCATGAACCGCTTTGACCGCTCGATGGATCGGGAAACGGCAGAAAACCTGGGCATTGAAATTGCCGCGGAAATTGCAAACCGCATCCAAAATGACGTGGATGGTTTTTATTTCATTACGCCGTTTAACCGCGTGGAAATGATCATAAAAATCATTCAAAAGCTCAATTTGTGATGTGATGAAACAACGCTCCGCCAGACCATCATCGGTCTGGCGGAGCGTTGTTTTTAAGTCGGTTTAGCGCGGAGTCCAAAGAACCATGCGTGGTTTGTTGATTTTTTTGGCCAGTTCTTCTACTGGTCCGTGTTCCATACAGGCGGCCATGCAGGATTGGACGCAGGCTGGTTTTTTGCCTTGTTTGGTTCGCCCGGCACAAAGTACGCAAAGCTCGGTAGGAAAGGGGATGTAGGCAAGATAGGCTTTGTCGTTGGGCAAAGCCTGGATCGTTTCGATAACCCTCATACCGCCCATTCCGGCCGGCCAGTTGTATTCCTGGGCGCAGGCAATTTCGCAGGTGTGGCAGCCGGTGCAGTATTCATAATCGATCAATAATCCGTAGCCGGTATTTTTTTTGCTCATTGTGCTTCATCTCCTTTGACTTTGTATACTTTGCACAACATGTGTTTGATGGGGGAGCCTAACCCGTCTTTGCCGACGCTGTTCATCGGGATCAGGGTGTTGATGTTGGACCGGAAGGTGCCGTAGAGGTTCGGTTCGCTGCCTTCTTCTTCCGGGAACCACCAACCATGTGCCGCCATAACCATCCAGTCGGGCACTTCAAGGGTAACCTTGGCTTTGAGCTTGCATTTGCCAAACCAGTTTTCTACCCAGACCCATTCGCCGTTGCCGATTCCTAAGTTTTTCGCTGTTTTCGGATTGATTTCGACAATCGGGTCCGGATCCAACTGTCGGAGCCAGGGAATGTTCCGATGTTCGGAGATAAAGAAGGCGGCGGACCGGCGTCCCGTACCTAAGATGAGGGGGTACTCCTTCGTTAAATCCGGCCTGCTCACCGGCGTGAACGGTGGTTCCTCGTAATGGGCGACCGGGTCAAGATCCCACTGCTCACGGAGCGTGGAATACAGCTCGAATTTGCCGGAGGGAGTTTGGAAACCGGGCTTTTTGTCTTTACGCAGCAACCCTTTTTCGAACCGGTGGTACGGAGCGCTGGGATGGCCTTCCGGCGGGAACGCCCAGCCTTTTTCCTGCAATTCTTTAAAGGTCATACCGGATGCTTTTAAGATGTCGTCAAAGACTTCGTGGACGGTGTTGTATTTGAAGTCGGGATCGAGGCGCTTGGCCAGTTCGAAGTTGATTTCCACATCGGATTTGCAGTCTTCGACTTCCATGACTTTGTTGATGGTTTGCAGCGGGACCCACCAGGACCGGATACTGTCCTTTTCCAGGAAGGAGGTGGCCGGCAGGACGATATCGGCAAGCTGCGCGGTTGGAGTCATAAACAAGTCCACCACTGCCACAAAATCAAGCTTTTTCAGCGCGTCTTTCCATTTCAAGGGGTCCATCCCGATCCCGGCCAGAGGATTGGTGGTTTGCAGCCACATTCCTTTTATGGGGTACGGATCGGCGGAAAAGATTTGATCGATGACCAAATCGGTGTGGGCCCGCCAGATGAATTTGCTGATCGGGCCGTATTTGTCAACGCCGATCCGTTTTTTATCGATCTCTTTGGATTTCAATTTAATCGTTCCTTCTGCGCCGGGCAGGGCGTAAGCGACGGCGTCAAACGCATAACGGGAAATGACATTGCCGCCGGGGATATCCAGGTTGCCGGTAATCGCCCAGAGGTCGGCGATGGCCTGCGTTGTTGGCGTGATGGCCGGGGTCATATCGATCGGTTCGCCCCAATGGATTGCCGCCGGCTTGCTATTGGCGTATAGAAGGGCCGCGTCCCGCAACTCTTTTACCGGCACCATGCTGATTTCGGATACGCGTTCTAATGGGTATTCGTTCACGCGTTGGCAGAGGTTGTGCCAAACCGTTTGGCACAGGACTTGTTCGCCGCTTGTCAGCGTAATTTCAAAGGTCCCTTCCAGGGCTGGCCGAATAGGGGACACCGTTTTATATTGGGTTTGGGTAGAATCCCAAACAACCGGCTGCGATGCGGCAGAATCCCAGACTACATAACTGTCGCCTGATTCGTTGGTATCCAGTTCATTGGCCTTAAGAAGTTTCCCGGTGTCGCAACGGATCAAGTG
>CAYUNV010000339.1:0-3163 GCA_964446265.1 uncultured Negativicutes bacterium
TACCGGGCGCTATTTCCTGCGACAAATTTTTATAGCTGATAGATACGACATCCACCGTTCCTAAAATATCTTTATCCGTTAGTGTGAAAGTTTGGCCTTGCGATAAAAATTCTTTCCCTTTGCTAAACTTCCCAATCCGCATTTCCGGGCCTTTGGTATCCAACATCAATGCAATTGGGGTTTTAGCGCTTTGTGCGGCAGCGCGAACAAGCGCAATACGCTTGGCATGATCTTCATGGGCGCCGTGCGAAAAATTGAACCGCGCAACGTTCATGCCGGCAACAATCATATTGTCCAATATGCCCGGTTTATCGGTACTAGGTCCCACCGTGCAAACGATTTTCGTCCTTTTTTTCATGGATGCACCTCACTTTCCTTCCTTTTGCATGTGGTATCCGATTGTCATGCCTGCCTTCACGATGCGGCAGAGCCGGTCAGCGCCGGATTGAATCAGATTTGCGGCATCGGCCATGCATTCGGCCAGCGGCATTGGCTGGGGAACAATACTCATCAATCCTGACATCCCCAGCTCGTATAAAATTTCAGAGCCGTTGCCCAGCCCTCCCGACAAACAAAATGCCGGAACATCATATTGGTTCGCGATATTGGCTACCCCCATTGGAGCCTTGCCATGCGCGGTTTGCGAATCCGTCCGTCCTTCGCCGGTAACCACAAAACTGGCCTGTTTGACGATATCGGCAAAACCGATCGTGTCCAATACAATTTCTACTCCTGGCTTTAACGCGGCTTCGGTAAAGAATAGCAATCCGGCGCCAAGGCCTCCTGCCGCCCCGGCCCCTGCACGTTCGGCCACATCTCTGCCCGTCGCCTGTTTAGCTATTTCGCCATAGTGCTTTAATGCCGCGTCCAATTCGACAATCATTTCTGCCGTGGCGCCTTTTTGCGGGCCATAAATTGCCGAGGCCCCTTTCGGTCCGGACAGGGGATTGTTGACATCGCAGGCCACTAAAATCTGCATTTCCGCCAACCTGGGATCCACGTTCGTCAAGTCAATCTTGGCAAGGCTTGCCAAAGCAGCGCCTCCGGCAGGTAAGCTGCGGCCAGCAGCATCAAAAAATTGGATACCCAGCGCCGAGGCCATTCCGGCACCACCATCATTCGTCGCACTGCCGCCTATGCCAATAATCAATTTACGAATGCCCATGTCCATTGCCGCTTTGATCAGCTGCCCAGTCCCATAGGTCGTAGCAACCCGCGGATTCAACCGGCCTTCCGGCACAACCGTCAACCCGGAAGCCGAAGCCATCTCGATCACCGCGGTTTCTCCATCGCCAAGGATACCCCAGCATGCTTCCACATCAGTCCCCAACGGCCCGACCACTGTATTTTTTATAATACGGCCGCTTGTGGCCGCAACAAGGGCTTCCACCGTTCCTTCCCCGCCGTCTGCTATGGGAACTTTCTTTACTTCCGCCTCCGGAAAAATATTGAGTATCCCTTTTTCCATGGCATCGGCTACTTCCACTGCCGACAAACTTCCTTTAAACGAATCCGGTGCAACTACAATACGCACTCCGTCCACTTCCTTTTGCCTAATTTTGTCACTGACATTGCCGGCAAGATTCCGGATAAAATCATGCCGGCCTTGCCCTAAAATACCGTCTAAACCTGATTTCATTTTATGCAAACAGCGCGTCTGTTTCAATTATTCGAGGTTATCAATAGTTTGTTCTTGAAAGCACTTTTCATTGTATATATTGCACAATACCAGCAAAAGCGAATAGTCTTGTTAAAAAAATAATTCCTTGGTATAATTCTTCTAAAGTGCAGAAAAATAAAGAAAACAGCATGATTCTCAAAATCCAATTATGCCTCTTTGCACCAACAGCAAAGTATCTTTATTGCACAATATAATTTGTGTTGCATACTGCAGGCATCCCATTGAAACCAGTCGGTTCAAGGAGGTGGCGCCTTTTGATTTTAACAAGCGCGCTGGCACAGCAAATCGTGAATAACATCATTCCCATTGCCCAAAATAACATTAACATCATGGATAGCAAAGGGATCATTATCGGTTCAGGACAAAATCAGAGGTTGAATACGTTTCATCGGGGAGCGCAAGATGCCATCGAGCACAACAAAACCATTGAAATTTATCCCGATGACCTGGATCAATACAGTGGTTCTTATCCCGGCCTGAATATGCCCATGGTCTTAAACGGCCAGGTCATCGGTGTCGTTGGAATAACCGGCCACCCGGACAAGGTACGGGATACCGCCCGGGTGGTCAAAATGGTTACTGAACTGATATTAGAACAGGAAATGCTGCTGGAAGAAGCCCGATCGCAGCACCATTTAAAAGAAAACTTTGCCGTAACACTGTTGTCCGACAACGCGGAAGCCAGCCATGCGAAATTATTGAAAGAGGCCAAATTGATTAAATATGACCTCATGCTCCCCCGCATAGCCGTTGTGATCAATATCCAGCCTTTGCTTGATTTGGCCTTTGATACATTCGGCGTGAATGACCTTGTGGCGGCAAGGACCAGAGAAAACACGATGCAATTGATAGCAAAACCGCCTTATATAGACCAACAGGATTTTGCCGTATATATTGAGGACAAGCTGATCCTTTTGAAACATTTTCCTGCCGCAACAACGGAAGCAGTTTGCCGGGAATGGGGCTCCAATCTCTCAATCCTGCTGAGTTCGAATACAAAAGAAGCGGTAACTATTGGCCTTGGCAGCTTAGCTGCAAACTACACGATGTTAGGACAATCCTATCAAGAAGCTCAATTTGCCTTAACAAATACGCGAAGCCAAAACACATTGTCTACAATCTATGATTTCGATATCTTGTCGTCCTATCTCGTGGAAAAAATCAACCAGAATAAACCATGCCAACCTCTAGCGGACATCAAAGCCAAACTAAATATGAGCCTAACAAAAAAATACGACATGAAGAACACTGTAGTCAGCCTGTTGAATAACAATCTGAACCTTACAAGCACAGCCAAAAGTCTCTATATACACCGAAATACCTTACTGTTTCGTTTAAAAAAACTCACAGAAGAGACCGGCCTCGATCCATGCCGCTTCATTAATCATGCCTTTTTATGCAAAATACTCTTCGAACAGTAAAATAAAAGCCACCCGTTTAAAACTTTTCGTTTTAAACGGGTGGCTTTTATTTTACATACTG
>CAYUNV010000340.1:0-3133 GCA_964446265.1 uncultured Negativicutes bacterium
TGCTGATTTCTACTATTTTTGCTTCAATCTTCACTTGCTTCGGTCTGCTTAATTCCAACAAATTGACTACTTTTTCCCCATAAGCACTGGCTACTTTTTCAGCCCGGGCCCGTTGGTACTGGTCGTTAACCATTCCTTCCAGTAATACAACATTGTTTACTTTGCTGACCTTGATGCCCGGATAGCCTAAGATCGATTTAATGTCACTGGCAATCGTAGCGTTATTGATGGACACTTCTACTTCATAACTGGATCTACCAGCCGCTGACCAAACCTGCAAAGTTGTAGTCCCAGCCGTCTTGCCAACAATTAAAATTTCCGATGGTGAAATGATCACAACATCCGCAATATCGGGATTGGCAACTGCAATTCTCTCTACACTGTCCCAATTCAATACTGTGGAATTATTGACCTGGATGACAATATTCCCATTTGCACTAACCGGGATCACAAACATCAACACAAGCGCAAATACAATAAATTGAGCAAAACATTTTCGTTGTCTCAAGGACAAGACCCCCTTCTACACCAATTTAGTTCGTGCTTACTTTCGTACCGCGAATTACCGTAACGCCCAAAGATGGCTGCGCCTTTTCTACAGTGTACGAAGCTGGAGCATACATTGGCGGAGTATAGGTCGGCGTATAAGCAGGAGCAGTTGCAGGTGTCGAAGCAGTTTGTTTCGGCACATAAGGACGATAAACGATATCACTCGTATTGACTGCATTCAATAATGCATAAGACGGGTTAGCCTGGAAGGGCCGAAGCGCCATGGCGATTTTTCCACTTTCAGCTGCTAATGCCAATACTGTAGCTTCGCGCGGCGAAACAGCTAATGTCACTGATGCCATTTTCTCGGTAGTTGCAGCTTTGTCTTTAGCACCGGTAGCTTCCATGTTGTCGTTACGGTTATATGCTAATACCAGCACATTCTGGAATAGCATTTTGCTGACGCCTTCTTCGCCTTCCCCTTTTCCAGCCATGGTTACAATTAAATCAACATAGTCGCCAGCTTTTAAAAAGCCAGAAACACCGGTTATATCGTTCGCTGCGATCGTAAAAGCACGTTTATCGCTGGGAATTGACCCTACAAAGCCGGAAACTTTTCCCTCTATTGCTAATCGACGGTCAGTAACCTGATCCCCCAAATTCATCGGTACCCGCGACATAACACCAATAACTTTTGCTAAATCATTCACAGCACCAGGTTGCACTAATTCTTGCGGAACCATAACAACCTTAACCATTTCTTTTGTGATCACCGTACGCCCAGCAATATCCACCGTCGCAACAACAACCGGTTCACCTTTCTTTGTCGCTTCTTCAGATGTACTCTTCAAGTAACTATACACTAATCCGGCGGTAACCAAACTCAGCACTACCGCAACTGCCACCAGTACTTTCATTGGAATTTTCTGCATCTACTTCCCCTCCCCATAAAATTTAAATATTTCAGTAAAAAATGTCCAGCGTACGTCCACAAACGTCCACAAACGTCCACTCCAAAAACGTACAAAAACCATGACCAACCCCTTCTTACAACCAGGCACAACGTGCTCCAAGAGAAAGATCAATCATGGCTTCTTACTGAAGAAAATGAGGCAGAGACTGTCGCCAAATTGACACGATCATCCTTGAAAAGCGCAAACCATCTCTTGGACAAAGGGTACATCCATCAGAGTACTCAAGCCAACACACAACCAGCCAAACGTACACTGATAAAATGTGTCAAAAAACCCACCCCAAATACAAACGGCTCAGGGGGTGGGTTCACTACTCGCTCCGCATAAAACAAGTGACCAGATACGTTTTATGCCTCAACGCTTCACCTATATATTGTTTGTATCTTCTTTTCGCTATTCAATTTTCCAATTCCTTCTTTTCTAACGGAAAAAATAAGGTTTTTTGTAAAATTACCGCCTTTTCAGTTAATTTTTCACCTTCCAAGGTGTTCCCAAGAATACAAAAAACACCATGAACAACCCTTCATTGTCCGATCCAGCGCAAAACGCTTTCCCAGTGAAAGATGATCATGGCTCGCGGATTAAACCTGACATAAAACGAACTGCAGCAAATGTTGACACGAACATAACCCGCAAGGTTCACGAGCCATCTCTTGCACAGCTATAACCAGCAAGGCACGCATTACCGTGAAGCAAATATAATCTCAATGCGTGAAATGTGTCATAGAACAGAATTAGTAAATAAATTGCAGAGAAGAATAGTAGTAAAATAGCAATTTGCAGTTTTGATGATCTTTTGTGTAATAATACATTCGCCGTTTTGCTATCCATTCCTTCTTCATTTTACAGAAAAAACAAAAAATATCTGTATTTTTACAAAACAGTGTTCAAAATCTGTTTTTTCGCAATACCCACCAGGGAGCCATGGAACTGTCGCGGTGGCCTTTGCCGAGCAATTCCCATAAGATCGCAACAAATCCGTTGATCTTGCCAACCAAGAGAAATAACGGCATCAATAGCAGTAAGGGTACCCTTGAAAGGTCATCCGTTTTCCGCTCCGACAACAAACAAACGGAGAGAAAATAGATAATGGAGATCATCAGGACATAGGAACCGTAAATCGCGATCAGCAAGGCAAGCGCAAATTCCAGCCGGTGCATATGGAACAGCCAGATCATATACACAAACACCATGGCCGGAATAACCAGGTGAGTAAAAATAGTAATCAAGCCGCCGATAAAATTCGGCCAGCCCCAAAACGCCGGACTCAGACTGTGCCGGTGCTTAAACAAAACAAAGGGGAAATCCCCCTCCCAGCGGATCCGCTGTTTTAAATATCGGCCTAACGTGGCCGGAACGTCCGTAAAACAAATGGCTTCCGGGTCGAAGACGATACGGATGGTTTTGCCAGTCCGGGCAAAATAGTTTTTGATCCGCATAGTCATATCCAGATCTTCCGCAGTTCCCGCATCCCAGCCTTCCACCAATTCCAGAAGCTCACGCCGAAAGATTCCGAAAGCGCCCGAAATATTATTCACCATATTAAATACGCTCAGCGCCGTCTTCGATGCGTGGATGGCAATAAAATACTCAATCGCCTGAAACGCCGCGCACAACGTTTCCTCCGCATTTCTGACCCGTAAACATCCGCTGACGGCCACAACTTCATC
>CAYUNV010000341.1:0-3125 GCA_964446265.1 uncultured Negativicutes bacterium
GATACCGTCGCATTCTTCCAGTTTTTCAATCAGGGTACGGGAGGCAAAGGCCCGCCGTACTTCATAATTAGGAAAATCTGGACAGAGTGTATCCCCAATACTTTCGATGACCAGTTGACGGGCTTCCTGATAGGCTATTCCTAAACCGACCATTAAAAAAGCTTTTTTTGCTGCTTTCTTCAAATTTTTACAACTCCTCTCAAGGAGGGTTTTATAGCATAAAAGAAATCCACCCAATTAAATTCCTGGCTTAAATAACCAGGCTGAATAGATTGCTCCAATACACCCTCCGCATAGCTCGTAGATCAAAAACGGGGATTTTCAAATTTTCTTACTCTACTTTCCTTGCAGGTTGTTAACTTGCCGCGAAGGGCACAAAATAAAAATCCCCCTGAGCTAGACAGAGAGGGTTGCATTATTTCAGAAATCTTTCCAGAGTACTCGGCGTAAAAATAAACTTAGCTTCCAATAGTCAGGTAGGTCTGGTGATTGCTTCATAATCCCCTCCCCATCGCTTATGGGGTTGTATATTAAATTTGAACAGATTCCTACCGAACAAGTGAATAAACAAAAACGTTTACAACCTGTTCTAATCCGTTCAAACTAATACTCTTGAGTTATGCGGACTAGATATTATTCATCTAATCTATACCATATATTTTTTCTAATGCCGTTAGCAATACTTGCCAAAATAAGGTTCTGTATTTCCAATCTGCTCTATCATTTTAGGAATTATAAAAACCAAAGCTAGACAGGGCGGGTTCTTTTACTTCAGAAATCTTGATAGAAAATCTGACAAAACGCTATCAGAAAGATCAGATTGCTTAATAATCCCCACCCTATCGCCTGGGTTAGTCATAGTAGTAGATTTTGTACCTACTTGAACTAGAACACGGTCATACTGCCGACGTTAGCCATAATATCGGGATACCGTGAAACTTGATGAGACTATTTTTTATTAAAATAATGCTTTGAATATATCGCGAATTTCATCACGGGTAAGCGAAACATAATTATTTACCAATAGCCGCTGTTGACCTGTCATTACATTATCAGCAAAACTTTCAATTTCTTCTACCTTCATCCCATATTCGCGGAGCGGCTTACGTACCAGTAATTGATCAAGTACTGTCGCTAACTCATCATATATATTCGCAGTAGCATCTACTTCCAATATGTCGGCTAAAAGCTTATTTACTTCCTGTATTTTTCCTTCCGTTTTTTTTCGGTTATACACTTTAAATACTTCAATGAAAAACTGATAATTTGCCTCACCGTGCGGGACATGGTAGTTGCCTCCCAGCGGATATGACAGCGCATGGACGGCCCCGACACCGGTGTTGGCAAACGCGATGCCGGCCCAATTACTGGCGATTACAAAATCCTCTACTATTTCCGTTCTGTACGCAGGGCCTTTAGCATTAATAGCGCGATAGCCTTTCAGTATTAGTTCGATGGCTTTACTGCTGAACAGTTCGGTAAACGCATTGGATTTCGGTGAAACCAAGGATTCCAGAGCATGGATGAGCGCATCAATGGAACTTGTCACAAAAAACTGATATGGCAAGCCTTCTACCAGTTGCGGTATCAAAACCGCATGATCGGCGTATAATTCGTCAGCAGCCAGCCCCATCTTTGTATGTCGGGACTTGATTTCGGCAATGGATATATTGGTTACTTCGCTGCCGGTGCCGCAGGTGGTTGGCACGATAATGAGCTCCCTTGCTTTAACCAGTGGTGTTCTTTTTTCAAATAAATCGACAGCATGTTTGGCGTTTTCAACAACCAGCAATTTGGCTATGTCGATAACCGTACCGCCGCCGACAGCAACAATCCGCCGGTAGTCTTTTTCTCCCATGTCCCTTATAATGGCGTCAATCATTTCGTCAGACGGCTCGCCTAAGCCGTATTTTTCCTGAAATAAAAAATCGGCATCAAGTTCCAGTTCTTTCATGAACGGAGTATACAAAAACTCATTGGTTAGTACCAGATCACCTGGTCCTATCGCAAAAAAATTAGCAAAATCATGGATTTTATCAAATTTATGAATTTGTGGCTTAATCGCAAGCATTCTCATAAATCTTCCTCCTGTTCAGTTTGTTTACTACCGTAAGGCCCATATCTCTTCATTAGATGGAATATAAGCTTTTTTGTTGAAATAGCCGATTCTGGATATATTAATCAAATGTTCATAAGTCAGGTTTTCCGAAATACTGTTATTCCCCCACGAGCCACAACCTAATGTAGTAGTCGGCATAAACCCGTTATAAAAACTGCCGCCGGCATTGGTTGAAGACGCTTGATTCACAACCAGCCTGCTAATGGGCAACTCTATCCCCGCCAGACTGATATGCTGATGATTGTTAGAGTGAATGGCGGCAGAGTGTCCGGCTCCCTCATACAGCAAATTGGCTTTGGCAATATCCAGTGCTTCTTCAAAAGTATCATAGGTTAACGTAATTAAAACCGGACACATTTTTTCCCGGCACAGCACGTCGGTGTCGCCCTTGCCACGTGCTTTTAAAATAATTACTTTGGTTTCGGGGGGTACCTCCACCCCGGCCAGTTTGGAAATAACCCCCACTGATTGACCGACAATTTTACCGTTAAGCGCTCCATCAACGAACATAACTTGCCTAAATTTATCAACAATGGTGTCATCTTCAAAGTATACTGCACCATTTTCAACGAACTTGTTCATAATTTCAGCATGTTGTTCACTTGGCGCGATAATGCATTGTTCACCAGAGCAAATAATTCCGTTATCAAACTTTCTGCCGGTGATGATATCCTTTGCGGCTTGATTATAGTCATAGTCCCGGTCAATTATGACCTGGACATTACCCGCACCAACGCCGTAAGCCGGTTTGCCGCTGGAATAGGCAGCCTTTACCATTCCCATACCGCCTGTGGCAATTACCACATCCACAGCTTGCATAAGTTCTTGTGTCAATTCCACGCTCGGCTCTTCGATGATCTGTACCAGATTTGCCGGTGCGCCAAGCCCTTTTAATTGCTGATTTATTAATTGCACGGTATGGGCCGACGTTTTTTTCGACCGGGGATGAGGTGCAACTATGATTGTATTTCTTCCTTTTATGGCAAACATGGCATTACACATGGGC
>CAYUNV010000342.1:0-3117 GCA_964446265.1 uncultured Negativicutes bacterium
TACCCTTCAGAAATTCTATTGGGTTAGCGATTAGTGACGATAATGGAGAAAGTTATGCCAAATTTTCCAATGGCCCAATTATTGACAGAAATTACAAAGAGCCACATTTTTGCGCAAGTAATTGTGTTTTAATTGAAGATAATAGATTTAAAATGTGGTATTTATCGTGTATCAAGTGGGAAAAGGTTAATGAGAAAATAGTACATTATTACCACATAAAATATGCAGAATCAGATAATGGTATAGACTGGGTCAGGGAAGGTAAGGTTGCTATAGATTTTGCCGATCAATATGAATATGCTATCTCAGTGCCGCGAGTAATTAAGAGTAATGACATTTACAAGATGTGGTTTTCCTCAAGAGCGGATTCGGAAAATAGAACGTATAGGATAAGGTACGCTGAATCATACGATGGATTAAATTGGGATAGGAAAGATACTCCTATTATTTTGGATGTTTCTGATGCAGGATGGGATAGCGAGATGGTTTGTTACCCATACGTGTTTGAACATCAAGGGAAATTATATATGCTATATAATGGCAATGGGTATGGAAAAACAGGGATAGGATTAGCTGTATTGGAAGAAGAGGATTAAGATGACAAAAATTGCAATTCTACAATCGAACTATATACCCTGGAAAGGCGTGTTCGATCTAATCAATCAAGTAGATAAATTTGTATTTTTTGAAGATGTCCAGTTTACGAAAAGAGATTGGCGAACAAGAAATAAGATCAAAACAAAAGATGGGGAGTTGTGGTTAAGTGTCCCTGTGAAAAAAGCCCCTAGAGATACGAAAATTTGTGATATTGAAATCGCCAGTGAAACGGATTGGCAGAAAAAACATTTTGAGAGCATTAGATACAGTTATTCCAAAGCCCCTTATTATAATCAATACTATGATTTGCTTGAGTATATTTATTTAAATCACAAATGGACGAATCTTTCTGAATTTAATATTCAAACGACACAACTGATAGCGCGTAAATTAGGAATTGATACTGAGTTTTATAATTCAAGAGATTTAAATACAAGTGGATCTAAGGATGATAAGCTGATCGAAATTTGTAAGAAATTGAACGGAAACTTTTATTTATCCGGACCATCCGCTAAAGATTATATTATCAATCAGAAATTTGAAAAAGAAAATATAGATTTGGCGTATATTATTTATGAGTATCCTGGATACAATCAATTGTATGGTGAATTCAATCATTATGTAAGTGTATTGGACGTGCTGTTTCATTGCGGTGATAGAAGCCAAGAGTATATTTTGGGAAATCAATTTGAGCAGCAGTTCTACAATTGTTAAAAAACCGTTTGAAAATAAATAGTAAGAAAAACTTTCTTTATGTTTTGCTTACCAATCTATTATCTTAGACCTTTTTGGAAGCAATTTGTGAGTGAACAGGAAAAGGGGACTTCGTATTCTTCTTGCACTTTTAGGTTGTAAAACTTGGCAACGACTGAACCCGTTCCAATCACACTGCCGTGACCAAAAAAAGAAAAGAATGGGTCTTGAAGTAACATATAACCCTAAAATAAGGAGGTGACAGTATGATCCCTTTTAACATACCGCCCTTTATTGGCAAGGAACTGGAATACATAACGCAGGCAGTCGAAACCAATCACAAATTATGCGGCGATGGACCGTTTACGAAAAAATGCAGTGCCTGGCTGGAAGAAACTTTTGCTGCGCCTAAAGCGTTGCTCACTACCTCCTGTACCCACGCATTGGAAATGTCAGCTTTGTTGGCGGATGTTCAACCGGGTGATGAAGTAATTGCGCCGTCCTATACGTTTGTTACCACCGTGAATGCGTTTGCGTTGCGGGGGGCAAAGATTGTATTCGTCGATATTCGACCGGATACCATGAATATAGATGAACGGTTGATTGAAGCGGCGATTACGAACCGGACAAAAGTGATCGTCCCCGTCCATTATGCCGGCGTTGCCTGTGAAATGGACACCATCATGGCTTTAGCGGAAAAGTATCAATTACTCGTCGTGGAAGATGCCGCTCAAGGGGTCATGAGCAACTACAAGGGGAAAAAGCTTGGGACGATTGGCCATTTCGGCTGCTATAGTTTCCATGAGACGAAAAACTATAGTTGTGGTGAAGGCGGAGCATTGCTCATTAATGATATGAAATTTGTTGATCGAGCCGAAATTATCCGGGAAAAAGGAACGAACCGTTCACGGTTCTTTCGTGGCCAAGTGGATAAATATACATGGGTGGATCTGGGCAGTTCCTATTTGCCCAGCGAGTTAAATGCGGCTTATTTATACGCTCAATTAGGAGAAGCGGCAAGAATCAATGCGAACCGCTTGAACAGCTGGAATTTATATTATGGAAAGCTGAAGCCGCTGCGGGATCAGGGCTTGATCGAACTGCCGCATATACCCGTTAATTGTGAGCACAATGCTCATATGTTTTACATAAAATGCAAAAATATTGCGGAACGAAGCAATTTGATTGCATTTCTGAAAGAAAAAGATATTTCAACGGTATTCCACTACATACCGCTGCACAGTTCGGAAGCCGGACAGCGGTACGGAAGAATGAGCGGTACGGATCAGTTTACAACTATGGAAAGCGAAAGACTGTTAAGGTTGCCCATGTATTATAATCTAGAGGGGAACACAGTCGAATATATCGCCCAGCAAATTAAAAATTTTTACAGCAATGAAGAATTGGATTTTTAATCGAACGGTTCAAAAAGATTCGCCCGCAGAGCATTGTGTTTCTCATAATTACCGTCTACAATTGGTAGTGGAAAAAGAACATTTGCCGAATTGTTTTCGTGTGACAATAAACAGTCTGCAAGGGAGTGAATGGAATTAGTATCCGCAACTTATTTATCGTAAACACGCCGCTGCAGTTGACAACTGCATATATCATTGCTTACCATTATTGCAAAACGGATGATAATGTACTGGTAGTTGCGCAGCCGAAACAATATCCCCGCTGGCATACGGAACCGCTCATCAAGTGTTTATTGAATCAATCCGTATGGAGCAGCCTTTATTCCGTGACCGGCCAGGAAATCAAAAACAAATCTGTTTTTGCCGTGAAAAAATTTATTGAGGAATTAAAGGCGAATATCCAGGCCAACGG
>CAYUNV010000343.1:0-3086 GCA_964446265.1 uncultured Negativicutes bacterium
TCAATAGTCTACATAAGCTCATCTTTATAAACTATTTGACTGAATTGTAAAATATCGATAATATTTATGAGTGTTTGCTTAATATTGCGAACTGGTGATTATGAATAGAAAATTATCCGAGCACGGGCGCACAAAAACGGACGAGAACAAGAAAGCTCATCGCCCGTGGTTGGATAATTCCATAGCACGAAACTGCGGATGGTTTTCGCCATGCTATGGGAAAAGCAAGTATACTATTGCTCTTTGAAAATTAAAAAGCACTCATAATAACCTTGAAAAAGTCGCGGTTTGCCTGTTCAAAAAGCCATTCACACGGTAAAATAGGTATAGCAAACAAAGCTCCCTCGTAAGTGAGCTTTTAAAAAGTTTGTTCGGTTTTTAAGCGGTCGGAGGTGAAAGTCCAGTTCGCAGCAAACCGATATATCCGCAAGAACGGCAGGTTTGAGGATTTCTGCCAAGGATTTTGAAAAGCAACTTTTCTGTAGTTAGCTTCTCTTTCGGAAGAAGGGAAGCACCCGTAAGCTTTTTGCAAAGAGAGAGCTTTGTTTGCTTACCACGACTTGACAAAAAGCCATAATGCCGGATTTTCATAAAGCCATGGGGCAACACGTGCATCAAAAACCGACGGATAAATTCTTCAGCCGAAATGCTCATCTCTTTCCAACGGTTAGAATCCTTGTAGTCCCGCCATTTAAATGTTACCTGTCCATTATCAAAATTTAGTAACCGGTTGTTGGAAATAGCTACACGATGGGTGTAACGTCCCAGGTATTCCACTACGCAGGCAGCGGTTTTAAAAGGTGGCTTGCAGTAGACAACCCATTCCTTGTTGTAGCAGTCGTTCAAAAGAGAATGGTCAATATCTGACTTTTGCAATTTAAGCAAGGCTAAAAACTTACCTCTGAATTTACGGGACAGAGCTTTTACCGGCAGGAAGAATTTCTTTTTGGAATCTACCCATTTACCGAGCTTGTTCAATCCTCCGGCAGGGGCAATGCAATGAATATGAGGATGGAAAGAAAGATTCTGTCCCCATGTATGAAGTACAGCAGTCAGACCAATTGTTGCGCCGAGATATTTGGGGTCGGAGGCAAGCTCTCGGATGGTTTGGGCGACACAGTGAAATATGAGATTGTACATGTCTTTCTGGTTGCTGTAAATGATGGCATTCAGTTCCTGCGGCAGTGTAAAAACAATGTGGAAATATCCCACGTTCAGCAGATCCGCCTTCCGGCTGTCAATCCAACGCTCTTTGGCAAGGGCCTGGCATTTAGGACAATGGCGGTTGCGGCAGGAATTGTAGGAGATACGTGTATCGCCACACTTTGGGCATACATCCATATGACCACCCAGGCTTGAAGTCCGGCAATTCAAAATTGCATTCACAGTCTTGTGCTGCATGAGCGATAGTTTGTGAGTTTGGCGGTAAGCATCCGCACAGGCTGCAAAAACGTCTTGGACTTCAAGCATTGGACTGAGCCTTTTTCGGCTTTCTTCCGCGTTTTTTAGGAAGCGTATCCAGAGGACTTTTGACTGAACCGTCAAAGTTCAAAAGATGTAAGTAGAACGTTGTCGACTGGATATGGGTATGACCCATCAACTGCTTGATACGGCAGACATCCACACCACTTTCCAAGAGGTGTGTCGCAAAACAGTGGCGTAATGTGTGGACGGTAAACTCGTCGGAAAGTTCCGCAATTTTACGGTATTTGTGGAAAGCGTCTTGGATGGATCTGCTGGTTATACAGCAATCTTTACCGTTTCTCGTATAGAATAAATATCCATCAGGATGGTTTGGACGGTAAGTTTTCCAGTATTCGCGCAAAACCTTCAAATTGCGCTGAGAGAGTAAAGTATAACGGTCTTTGCCGCCTTTGCCTTGGTAGACAAACAGGCGCATTCCCTCACTGTCGATATCCTGTACCCGGAGATGTGCAATTTCCGAAAGTCTGAGTCCTGCACCGTAAACCGTTTCAAAGATGGCTCGGTCGCGCAGGTTATCGATGACAGTGAAGAACTTCACGATTTCGGCTTTGGACATGATGGTAGGCAGTTCCCGGTGAATACGCCGGCGCGGAATCATTTGGTAGTTGAGATTTTTCTCCAGTACAGCGCCGAACACAAACCGAAAGGCGCTGTTGTAGATATTGACGGTGCCGGAGCTTCTGCCGATTTCCAAAAGGTATAGCAAAAATTCACGAATTTCTGATTCTGCCATTTCGCACAGAAGGCGGTTGTCATAGTAACTCAGCAGTACGCGGACGCTTTTGAGATACTCCGCTTCGGTATCAGCGGACAGTCCACGCAGGCGCACTTCTTCTTTGACTTTTTGAATGACTTCTTCATTGGTCATGGTGATTCTCCTTTAAAATATGATTTGCCCTATGGCATATATCAATTTTAAAGGATTTCAAAAAGAAAAACTGCCCTGTTTGAGCAGCTTAAATAAAGTACTTAGGCTGCCGAATAGGGCCACTGCGTAGCAGTTTAGTGCTATTTATATTAGTAGAGGTAAAAGATGAAAAGGACTATGTTTCAATTATATTTAACAGGTTGTGATGAAGCGATTGAACTTTATAAGAAAGCGTTTGATGCCACAGTTGATGCAATTCACGTGACCCTAAAAGCAATGCTATAATGCATGCTGAAATGATAGCATTTGGGCAATGTATATCATTTATGGAAAGGGATTCTAAAAGTATTTCAGGAAATGTTTAAACAATATAAGCATAATCTATAGTAAACTATTGCACGTCGTTTATAAAATGAGTAACTGTCCAAAATCCATATGATGCACAATGGTAGGATATTATAAACTTAAGATTAAAACTGTAAATCTATAAAATTTTATATAATGCAGGGGGATAGAATGTTAAAGCATCAGGAATTAGTAAAAGAAATAACTCAAGAATTATATAAAGATAATAATGTTTTGGTGTTAGTATTATACGGCTCGGTTTCAAGGCACGAGGAAAGTACTAATAGCGATATAGACCTGTTGGCAATAGTCAACGAGAATCACCTTCAAAAAAGACATGTGGTACGAAATGGGATTACTGTGGAATTCGTTGAAGAGTCTTTGGAAT
>CAYUNV010000344.1:0-3052 GCA_964446265.1 uncultured Negativicutes bacterium
GTCATACCGCCCGGTTTTGATAATAAAACGTCAGCGCAAGACATCAATTCGTGAATATTATTGACAAAGCCCAAAACACGCAAAGGGTGGGACAAACTTTTTTGTAAAACTGATAATTCATGAAACAATTTTCGATTTCGCCCAGCCACTGCAATAAAGCGCAATGGTGTAACCGAACTGTCACACTCTCTAAGAATATCAACCATCGGCAATATTCCTGCCCCACCGCCCATAATAAGAACCGTCTTGCCATCCGTCGGCAAATCCAGCCCCTGTAATACATGTTCCCGTGCCACATTCGAAGTAAATGAGGCATCAACCGGTATGCCGAACGCATGGGTCCGCTCCGGAACAACCCCGTGTTGATCCAAAAAATTCCGTAACGTTTCATCAGCAACATAATAACGGCTAATCTCCGGATATACCCAAAGACGATGGACAACGAAATCCGTCACGACGGCAAAAGTAGGAACCGTGAGCCCCGACTGACGGCACAGATGCGCGATAAGCCCGGCAGGTGTAGCATGAGTGCATACAATGGCGCTTGGATTATACCGTAAAATATAATTTCGCATTCTTTGGGCCAGATAACGGCTAACCTGCCGTCGACCGAACAGCGCCAAAGAGCTATCATTTCCCCATCCATACATCGCTCCATACGCTTGCGGAAAGGTCGCTAACAACTTCAGATAGACCTTCAAAATCCCCTTTCCTAACCGTGGATTAAAGAAATCAAATACATTGGCTAGTTGGGTTTGAATAGTTGGGTCAATCTCCTGCAGGGCATTAGCGACCGCCTGTGCAGCACGGATATGTCCGGCTCCAATCGGAGCGCTGATAAACAAAACTTTCTTTTGTTCAGGAGCCATGCAATTCTATCCCTTCCCATCCAGACTGTTTGTACAGCACAACAGCTTCAGAAGCATCTGGGCAAGCCGCTAAAAAATCACTGATACGAGAGCTTCCGTATAACACGATATCACCCACTGTCTCCAGCAAAGGAATTAAAACAAACTTACGTTCTTTCATCCGGGGATGGGGAATCGTCAAAGTTTCTGTCTGGATCGAAACAGCATCATAGCACAGAAGATCAATATCGATATTACGGGGGCCCCAGCGCAACTCGCGTACTCTTCCCATACGCGCTTCTACAGCCAGGCAATGTTGTATCAGCTCTTCCGGCGTTAATCCTGTTTTTACAACAGCAACGGCATTTAAAAAAGCATTTTGATCAGTAACGCCAACCGGCTCTGTTTCGTATAGTGAAGAAACCTTTTCTATTTGCACTTTTTTATCTGCTGTCAACAAGCGTAGAGCCGTTCGCAAATTTTCTTCCCGATTGCCAAGATTAGAGCCTAACCCTACTATAATCATAGTTTTTGTCTCCGTGAAATTTCTATTTGAATAAAATCGACTTGTCCGGGAAGAGGAACTGCCGGTTTACGTACCCGCACGGTTACTCCTTTAATAGATTTCCAGGCTAATATTCCTGTCGCGATATGCTCCGCTAACGCTTCTAACAATTGAAAATTGTTTTTCTCTGTAATTTCTTTAATGCGCGCATAAATTGCCGTATAATCTATCGTGTCGTCTAAATTATCTGATGCTCCTGCTGGTTGGGTATCTACTTCATATTCAAGGTCGATATAAAATCGCTGCCCAACTGTACGCTCATATTCGTAAACGCCATGAAAACCATAGAACATCATATTTTGCAGCAGGATTTTATCATTCATTGTTTTTTCCTCCCAACAGCACGTCAGTCATTTTTGCCATGCGCGCAATCGCCTTAACATCATGGACACGTACAATATTTACGCCTTTTGCAATCCCTAACGCTACTGTAGCAGCGGTTCCCTCCACTCGGTCTTCGACCGGCAAATCCAATACTTCCCCAATGAACCGTTTGCGGGAAGTTCCCAACAGGACCGGACAACCCAAACTGCGCATTTCTTCTAACCGCGCCATAACAGTAATATTTTGCTGCGGTGTTTTTCCAAAACCGATACCTGGATCAAGGATGAAATTATCGGCTTGGATTCCTGCATCTAGACCAATTTGAATACTTTTTTGTAAAAAATCATTAATACAAGACATAATATCCCGATCATATTGGGTCCCCGCCTGGTTATGCATGATAACAACCGGAACATCATACCGGGCAACCACCGAAGCCATGCCCGGATCCCCCTGCAACCCCCAAATATCATTGATAATATGCGCACCTAACTTCAATGACTCCTCAGCCACACCCGCTTTGTAGGTATCGATTGAAATTGGAACCGGTAATACTTCCAGCAATTTATTAAGCAACGGCAGCAAGCGGTCCATCTCTTCCTCAGCGGAAATCTTATGCGAACCATACGGCCGCGTCGATTCCGCTCCAATATCGATGATATCGGCCCCATCAGCAACCATATCCAAGGCATGTTGAACCGCTTGATCGATATTAAAAAATTTCCCGCCATCGGAAAAAGAATCCGGGGTTACATTTAAGATCCCCATGATCAGCGTTTTACCGGGAGTGATTTGAAAAGCTGGCTGCCGCTTCTGATAATTTCTCATAATAGGCAGGCTTTGCCGTCCCAAAACCTGCAGCAGCGCTTCTGCCAGATCAGGCAGCCCCCAAGGTTGTTGCCGCAATTGTGAAAGAGCTTGTTGATACTGTTTGAGGGTAGCTAAAATCAGAACATCTGTTTTTTCGGCCGAAAAGCTGGCGGTGTCTCTGGAAACGGCGACTTCACCGCCTTTTGCCAGAAACGTTTGTTTTAACAAATTTGCTGCTTTTATCGGAACAGACTCTACTTTAATAGCCCTTGATACAGCTTTTGGCGCCATAATGGAAATGCCTGTCGGGTCACAGGCAATCCGTTTCAGTTCGTATTTAGCCTGCTCAATATTGGTTATTTCTATAATACGCGGATTGAAGATCATCATATCCTCCTCCATTACACGAAATTGTTATTCAATTGTGTCATAACTAGTATATGCAAAATTTAAGCAACAAACAAGTTTGTAATTAAACTTCACATATAAAAAACGCTAAGCCATA
>CAYUNV010000345.1:0-3052 GCA_964446265.1 uncultured Negativicutes bacterium
CGTTTTTGGCCGTCTAACCCGTCTTTCGAAATCCGTATAATCCGGGCATTCAACGGCTCCGTTTTTCCACTTTATCCAACAATTCCAAGTCGTTTTACTGCGAATCGGTCCGCAAAAAGGTCCGCAGCTCCCTGAAGGCCAATGCAATTTGGTTCTTGGGTAATCTAGCATCCAGAGATCTTTTGCCCTCAGTTCTTATAGATCAATTTTTCCAATAGTGCTCAGGGCTCCATTTTGCTCTTAAGTTTCCCAATAATTTTCTCCTTTTCGAACCTAAATGTTCCTCCTAGCACAAGCCTCCCCTTACATTCATGACTCCCGCCGATAAGATTCTTTTCCCCATTGATTGTCCAAATAATGTCGCAAGCTTGCTCATCAAGAAATTTTAGCAGTACATCTTTCCGAATAAGGAGAGCCCCCGGTCCAACTTCCCGTAGTGAAGGATCAAAGGCAATTAATTTACCATTTGCATCAAAAAAGCACCCTTCTTGTCCATTCCACCTCAACCCTAGACCCTCAGCCAACCATGAAGTCGGTATGTCAACTCCGGTGTTTTCTTCCCCAAGAGAGCAATCGTAGCCGCCACCACTAAATGAATAATGTTCTACTGGCACTAAAATTGAGAAGGGAATTTTGTCCATATCACCTTGTTTTGTCCATGTAAACCCACCGTAGTAGCTATTATCAAAGTATCTATAAGCCAAGGACCAGTAATACTCACCCAGATATATTGCGGATAAATTTCTCTCATCGGGAATCCAAGCTCCGCTTAACGACTTGCGTTGACTCCACTTACATAGTTTCTCGACATCCTCTTTCTTTACAATACAACTCCTTAGGATGTAAAAGAGCTGTTTTCTTTGGTTTTCGAAGCGCTCTTCATCAGCAGGTGCAGGGCTTTCCCACTCAAAAAAAGCTCCCATATTTAACCATACTGAACCATCTTCAGGATTGGTGATCTCAATAAGTTGAGCCGGGTTAGGTAAATCTGCACCATTTTTTAACCATTGTGTGTCGTCTCCATCAGATTGCCAGTTATCATACGAAGAAGTAAACCACCAACAATCCGTTTGTCCGCCTCTTTCAGCTTTGTTAAGTGTTGACAAGGGGTCAATGTCGCGCAATCCGGTTATTTGCCAAGGACCTTCGTATGGTTCAGTTTCATCTGACCATCCGTTTTTTCGGAATTTAAAATTATCTGAGACTCTGGCTAGCAATTCATGGTACGCTAACCATTGATATTTTTTACCCATTCGTTCGGGTTTGTGAGTACCCCGACCTGCATAACGATACTTATTTACCGAAGAATCAAATTCACCGAACTTTTCAGGGTCCCATCCCAGATTAAAGACTTTAGATAGAATGAACCTTTGGGCAATGGATAAATCGAAAACCCTCCGGTTTTTAGACTTGTTGGGTTCTTCAAGATAAGGTTTTATCGCTTTCTTAAAAATCTTACGTTGTTCATTATTCAAGTTATGGCAAATTTCTTTTTCCAATTCCTTTATAGCAGCGGAATACTCACCAATTTTTGTTTTAACATCTTCGTCATCTAAATCAAATTGCAAATGAGCTAAGCGCATCAATGGGAAAGCTTTGCAATATTCATCGATTAGCTTACGCTGCTTACTTTTAAGATTGTTGTAAAACTCATCAAAAACGTCTTTCGGAGAAATAATTGCAGGTGCGGTTAAAAGATCTGAGAACCAATCAAAGCTATTAGAGTTAGTTCCAATTATATATCGCGCAAAGTCACCAAACCCCATTATAGATTGTTCTAGATGCCACCATGCAGATTGTCCCGCTCGCGTTTTAGTCAACTTAGCACCGTGATTGGTTAACCACTTCTTTGTGTGAAGCATTCGGGGCCAGGTACTGTTATAAGGCGGACGTATTTTAGAACTATCAAAGGCCTCAACCGGTATTCGACCACTTTTTACTAGTGTAAATTCAATAATGCCTCTCGCATAATCCCGCAATAAAATATGTGGAACGGGAGCACCACTATGAAAAATGTTGTTATACACATCGGCTGCTAATTCCGGTAAATCCGTAACATCGCGTGACCGTAGGGAGCATCCATAGGCAACGGCATAAATACGTTCCTGCACATACAAATCGTCAACAGGTTGGAATAGGGTTATAATTTCACGCAATACTGGAAGTTGATTAGTTAGAATATTTACTAGGGCCTTTGTTGCATGATCCCTTAAAAAACGATTCGGTGTTGTTAGAAACCAGCAAAGCGCTATTCCGCAGAGCTTAATTGCTTCCGGATCAAGATTAGATTGCTCATTCTCAGACCAAGCCCAATCTACCAAACGGTGTACCGCGTTGCTGGTATGATATTCCCATTGTTCGTGTAAAAAGGTCGACCACCAGCTATCTCGCACCGGCTGTTTTTGCGAACTAAGAATTTGATGAATACGGAGTGCATTAAACGGGTGTTCTGAAATCATGGCAACCGTTAGTGCGGCATCAATGAACTTTTCGCCAGAACCCTTATATCGCAACACTTGATTATAAATATATGCTGACGTTTCATCAGAAAAAGCTGCTGTATTACGCCAAACAATGCTCTCAATAAAAGCGTCAACAACGGCTGAATACTGCGCTATTTTAGGAGAAACCGAGACTAACTCCCGATTAATTCTTTCAGGTATTTGTATCGATAAGGCTTCTATTAGCCCCTGATATTGCCAACACTGCCATTCATCTTTAAATAATTCCCCAAAATATTGACCCTCAAGAAATGCATGTTCCGGATGTTCTCTGTCCAGATACTTATCCAACATATATCGTGCAATCATATGGTCTGTAAAGCGTTCATATGAAAAGCGAATACAATCAATCATCTGATCATCGTCTGTTTGTACACGGTCATCCGAAATAATGCCTTCGGCTATAAGGTGCCGAAATAAAGATTTTTCAAATCCTTCGCGCGGCAAAAATGAATTGATAATTTCCTCAGCTCTCCCGTCGGGAATCCAGCCAACTTGCTCATTTGCCATTATATTTGCCAAGGCGTCAATTGCACGTTGAACAACAGGTG
>CAYUNV010000346.1:0-3032 GCA_964446265.1 uncultured Negativicutes bacterium
TCTATACAACGACTCCGAAAAAACCAAACTCTGCGTTGCGGAAAGTAGCAAGGGTGCGGTTAACAAACAGCATTGAGGTTACTGCTTATATTCCTGGTATTGGACACAATCTGCAAGAACACTCGGTTGTTCTGATCCGGGGCGGCCGTGTAAAAGACTTGCCGGGCGTTCGTTATCACATTATTCGTGGAGCTCTCGATACTGCCGGCGTTCAAAAACGCAGCCAAGGCAGATCGAAATATGGCGCAAAACGCCCGAAAAAATAATGGTTGTAAAATTAGTGTCTTTCGCCGATAAAACATATGGGCGAAACTTTTGGATGAAGGAGGGGTTTTGATGCCAAGAAAAGGTGCAGTTCCGAAACGTGACGTGTTGCCGGATCCGGTGTATAATTCCAAAATGGTTACGCGTTTCATTAATAAAATCATGTTGTCAGGCAAAAAAGGAGTAGCAGAAAGCATTGTTTACGATGCGTTTGATGTTATTCGGGCCAAGACAGGAAAAGACCCGCTGGAAGTGTTTGAAGCCGCTATGAAGAATGTTATGCCGGTTCTTGAAGTTAGAGCACGTCGTGTAGGCGGTGCAAACTACCAAGTTCCAGTTGAAGTTCGTGCTGATCGCCGATTGTCACTTGCTATTCGCTGGTTGGTGAATTATTCTCGCTTGCGGGGCGAAAAGACAATGTTTGAAAGATTGTCGGCTGAATTGCTGGATGCAGCAAATGGTACCGGCGCTTCGGTGAAAAAGCGCGAAGATACCCACAAAATGGCAGAAGCTAATAAGGCGTTTGCTCATTATCGGTGGTAATAACAGGACTTATGGCAAGTCCGACTAAGGAGTGATGATAGTGGCCAGAAAGTTTCCTCTTGCGAAGACGCGTAATATCGGCATCATGGCACATATCGACGCTGGCAAGACCACTACAACCGAACGTATTCTTTTCTATACAGGCAGAGTACACAAAATTGGCGAAGTACACGATGGCGCCGCGACGATGGACTGGATGGTGCAAGAGCAAGAAAGAGGTATTACGATTACTTCTGCGGCCACTACCGCCCAATGGAATGATCATCGTATCAACATAATTGACACACCAGGACACGTGGACTTTACTGTTGAGGTAGAACGTTCTCTCAGGGTGCTTGATGGATCTGTAGCGGTGTTTTGTGCTAAGGGTGGAGTTGAGCCTCAATCGGAAACGGTATGGCGGCAAGCAGATAAGTATGGTGTTCCGCGGATGGCGTATGTGAATAAAATGGACATCCTCGGTGCTGATTTTTATCGGGTTGTCGATATGATGAAAACACGGCTGGGGGCCAATGCGGTTCCTATCCAATTGCCGATTGGTTTTGAAGATACGTATATAGGGATTGTCGATTTGGTAGAAATGAAAGCGCTGATTTATGTCGATGATTTGGGAAAAGTAAGCGAACAAAGCGAAATTCCTGAGGAATTGAAGGATCAGGCTGAATATTATCGGCAAAATCTGTTGGATGCAGTGGCGGAATCAGATGATGAGCTGATGATGAAATACCTGGAAGGCGAAGAACTGACCAAGGAAGAAATCAAAAAAGGCATTCGCAGTGCTACGGTCAGCTGTAAGATGACGCCGGTATTGTGCGGGTCTTCTTACAAAAATAAAGGGGTACAACCTCTTTTGGACGCTGTGGTTGAGTACATGCCTTCACCGTTGGATGTGCCAGCAATCAAAGGCGTAATTCCGGATACGGGTGAAGCGGATGAAAGAGTAGCCGATGACAACAATGCTTTCTCGGCGTTGGCTTTCAAAATTATGGCGGACCCGTATGTAGGTAAATTGGCTTTCTTCCGGGTGTATTCGGGGAATTTGACTTCCGGTTCCTATGTTTACAATTCCACCAAAGGCAAACGGGAACGGATTGGTCGGATACTGCAAATGCATGCGAACCACCGAGAAGACATCGAAGTGGTTTACACCGGTGATATTGCCGCTGCTGTAGGCCTTAAAGACACGACAACCGGTGATACGCTGTGTGATGAAAAACGGCCGATCATTCTTGAGTCGATGGTGTTCCCTGACCCGGTAATTTCCGTGGCAGTAGAACCGAAGACGAAAGCTGACCAGGAGAAAATGGGTGCGGCGCTTGCCCGGCTTGCAGAAGAAGATCCGACGTTCCGGATGCAAACCGACCAAGAAACGGGACAAACGATCATTTCCGGGATGGGCGAATTGCACTTGGAGATCATTGTTGACCGGATGCTGCGTGAGTTTAAAGTAGAGTGTAATGTTGGTAAACCGCAGGTTGCTTACCGTGAAACGATCCGTAAAACGGTCAAATCGGAAGGCAAATTTGTTCGCCAATCTGGTGGACGCGGCCAATACGGCCATTGTTGGTTGGAGCTTGAACCGATGGAGCCAGGCGGCGGCTTTGTATTCGTAAATAAAGTCGTTGGTGGAGCTATTCCAAAAGAGTACATCAACCCGATCGAGGCTGGTGTTAAAGAGGCTCTCGACAGCGGGATTGTAGCTGGTTATCCTATCGTTGACGTAAAAGTAACCGTGTATGACGGCTCTTACCACGATGTCGACTCTTCGGAAATGGCGTTCAAAATTGCTGGTTCAATGGGCTTTAAAGCCGGTGCTTTAAAAGCCGGTCCGGTATTGTTAGAACCGGTTGAAAAAGTAGAAGTGGTAGTTCCGGATGAATATATGGGTGATATCATTGGCGATCTGAATTCCCGCCGAGGCCGGATCGAAGGAATGGAATCACGTGCCGGTGCGCAAGTAATTAGAGCATTTGTTCCGTTGTCTGAGATGTTTGGTTATTCGACCGATATGCGTTCGCGAACGCAAGGACGCGGCGTCTATTCGATGGAATTCGATCATTATGAAGAAGTACCTAAAAATATTGCAGAAGCAATTGTCGCCAAGATTAAAGGGGCTTAATACGCTCAATAATTAAGATTAAGGGAGGCAAAAAAAATGGCAAAAAAGAAATTTGAAAGAACAAAACCGCATGTTAACATCGGTACAATCGGTCACGTTGACCATG
>CAYUNV010000347.1:0-3022 GCA_964446265.1 uncultured Negativicutes bacterium
CGACGCTATCTTAATTGTGTGTTGTTAGTTGGTTATCAGGATTAACCGATATGTACTGGATAGTTTGTTATAAAAAGTTGAGAAAAATATATTTGAATAATAATACAAAATGTAAGAACAAAAAATTTTACGACATAATTTCGATTCTACAAGTGTTATAGAATCGAAATTATGTCGTAAAGAATCTCCAAAGTCGTAAAAAAATTTACGGCTTTTTTCGTTCATCATAAAATATATTTTATGATGAACATAAGTGCAACCAGCGGCTTCCGCCGTTGCTAAAGCTCGGCGCAAGACTGGTTTTCTAATGGAGAATTCCCTCTTGCAAAAACAGGAAAACGCTGCGTCTAATTCTGCACATGCACTGTGAAGCGATGACAGAACTAAGTAGTTTTGGTTAAAGACAGCACGAACGATATAGTAATGCGAGCTATTTTTCAATATTTATTGTTTTACTGCTTAAAATCAAATATGATAAAAGTAAGAATATTCTCAAAAAATGAGGTGCGAAGAATGGGCTATGGGATGATGGACGGTGGTTGGTTTCTTGGAGGGATTTTCATGCTGCTTTTTTGGGTTGTTCTCATTCTTGGCGTCTTTTATCTGGTTCGTATGTTAATTGCTCAATCTAAACCATCTACAAGCAAGACGGAAGATACTGCTTTTGAAATCCTGCAAAAGCGTTATGCAAGGGGTGAAATCAGTCACGAAGAATTCGAAAAAATGAAAAAGAATCTTTCATAGGAGGATTGCTATGGGTACTATTTACACCTGCCCAATGCATCCTGAAGTGCAGCAAGACCATCCTGGCTATTGTCCCAAGTGCGGTATGGCTTTGGAACTAAAAACACCGGGAATGGGTGCAGAGGACGAAGAGAACCTTGAATTGAAGGATATGACCCAGCGCTTTTGGATTGGGGCGGTTTTAACTATCCCTGTTTTTGTTCTTGCTATGGTGCATCTTCTTCCAGGGACAGGAATGCAGACTTGGGCGAATAGTCATATTTCGCGCTGGATTCAATTCGCGCTTTCCATTCCAGTTGTCTGGTGGGCAGGCTGGCCGTTTTTTGTTCGTGGATGGCAGTCGGTCAAGACATGGAATCTGAACATGTTCACCTTGATTGCGATTGGTGTGGGGGCGGCATTTTCCTACAGCATGGTGGCGATGCTCCTTCCAAATGTATTTCCGCAAGCGATGCAGCATGAAGGCATGGTCGATATTTATTTTGAGGCCGCCGCAGTGATCGTTGTGTTGGTACTTCTTGGTCAAGTGCTTGAACTGCGCGCACGCAGCCGAACCGGAAGCGCCATTAAAGCATTGTTAAATCTTGCACCTCCTGTAGCGCGTTTAGTGACGCCGGAAGGAGACCAGGAGATCCCGCTCGATCAGGTAAAAGTCGGCGATGTGCTGCGTGTAGTTCCGGGGGATAAGGTTCCTGTCGACGGAACCGTAATCGAAGGACATTCCAGTGTAGAAGAATCCATGATCACCGGTGAATCGCTGCCAGTGGAAAAAACGATCGGCGACAAAGTAACAGGCGGAACTGTTAATGGAACTGGCAGTTTCATTATGCGAGCTGAGCGGATCGGTAAAGACACCTTGCTTGGACAGATTGTGGATATGGTTGCTGAAGCCCAGAGAAGCCGGGCTCCCATTCAGGGGCTTGCCGACAAAGTTGCGAGCTATTTTGTTCCGGCTGTTGTAATTGTTTCGGTGATTACCTTTGCAATTTGGATGGGATTTGGGCCGGAGCCCCGGCTCGCCTATGCCGTTGTTAATGCCGTCGCAGTTCTTATTATTGCCTGCCCCTGCGCTCTTGGATTGGCTACGCCCATGTCCATCATGGTTGGAGTTGGCCGCGGAGCACAAGAAGGTGTGCTTATGAAAAATGCTGAAGCTCTGGAACGGTTAGAAAAAGTTGACACACTGGTAGTGGACAAAACGGGAACTCTTACTGAAGGCAAACCTAAGCTGATGGATATTGTTGCCGTCGATGGGTTTGCTTCACAAGAACTTCTATTCCTTGCTGCTTCGCTGGAACAAGGAAGCGAACATCCGCTTGCCGCTGCAATTGTACAAGGTGCGAAAACCAAAGGCGTTATGATTGAAACTGCGCAAGACTTTCGTTCAATGACAGGCGGAGGAGTAGCGGGCAAGATTAACGGTCAAGAGGTGATGATCGGTAAACCGGCGTTCTTGAGAAAAGAAATAGTCACAGGTATTGAAACGCTTGAAAAAGCAGCTATAAAATTTCAGGAAGAAGGAAAAACCGTGGTGTATGTGGCTGTGGACGGCAATGCAACCGGTTTTCTTTCCGTTGCTGATCCCATAAAAGACACTACCGCTGATGCGATCCGTGAACTTCACGAACTTGGATTGATCATTGTTATGCTCACTGGCGACAATCGGCACACTGCCAATGTAGTAGCAAAGACACTCGGGCTTGATGCCGCAGAAGCGGAGGTGGAACCGGCTGGGAAAGTAGAGCATGTGAAAAAGCTGCGGGAGAAAGGAAAACACGTTGTGATGGCCGGCGACGGCATTAATGATGCTCCCGCCTTAAGCGCAGCCGAAGTTGGGATTGCAATGGGGACCGGTACGGACGTTGCCATGCAAAGCGCGGGCATAACCCTTGTTAAGGGCGACCTTCGCGGCATTGCCAAAGCCATTCGCCTCAGCCGCGCCACAATGAAAAACATCCGCCAGAACCTAGTATTCGCTTTTATTTATAATGCATTAGGAATTCCCATAGCAGCAGGAGTGCTCTATCCGTTCTTTGGCTTATTACTCAGCCCGATTATTGCCGGCGCTGCGATGAGTTTGAGTTCAGTTTCGGTCATTGGAAATGCTTTGCGGCTACGAGGAATTCCACTTAAATCCAAATGGGAAGGGGGTAGAATTATGGATAACAAAACCGCATCTGAAGAAAAACCGGTATACACTTGTCCAATGCATCCCGAGGTGCAGCAAGACCATCCTGGTAACTGCCCAAAGTGCCACATGACATTGGAACTGAAAAAG
>CAYUNV010000348.1:0-2974 GCA_964446265.1 uncultured Negativicutes bacterium
TGCATAATTATAGCGAGTGCTATTGCCAACCAAATCCATTCCGGGCTGCAACATATGCGCCTGGCCGTCTATCCAAATTTCGCTCTGTTGGGTATTGCCGTCCACCCGATCTGCCATAACTTTATTCAAACCTTGCGTTATAACAACATTTCCATTTGCCAAAAGTGCGCCGGTCGAATCATTAAATTGCAAATTATCAGCTTCAATCACAATCGGCAATTGAACGGATTTAGCGGGCTCCTTACTCGTTTTTTGTTCTGCCGCTTCAACGGGCAACATCCACGCGGCGATCAATAGCATGACTAAGATGCCCCAAATACTATTTTTCCAGTATCTCATATATTTCTCCTCTTGTTTTCATCACAAGATTCCCATCTATAAGGAAGTACTCAAATACTAATTCCATATCTTCCGTGTCTTTCCTGCAAATTTCTCAAGAAAAGACACAGAGATCCAGATCTCCATAAACTAAGCCGTCAACTTACAGCTTGGATTTTATGGAGTATCTGGATATTATTTTTACTTATTTACCTGTATCCCATAAACTTCTACTTCTGTTTTGGTCTGTATGTAGAGTTCCGTCCCGGCCGGCATCGTCACTTCTTCTCCGTGCACAAACGCGCCCCCTACTACACCGATCGGTCCCAGCACAAACATACCGGCTACCGATGCCCCGGCCGCTTTCGCCATCGAACGGGTTTGTTCTTTGGCCTTATCTCCCAGTAACGTATCAACATGGCTCCCATCGAGAGCCGTCATGGCGTCAAATGCAACTACCAATTTGGCGTCCCGGCCAAAATTCTTGGAACGTTCAACTTTGATCACTTTGCCATGACCCAAAGCGCCTTTTGCAATAATCAATGTATCCCCGGACAAAAAGTCTTCTGCTGCCTGAAATACAACTTCGTCACCCGCTTTTGACGTGCGGGTATCCAAAGGGGAAATCATTTTAATTTTTACTAACGAGTCTTTCATGATTGGCGCAGCCTGCGGCTGAACCTGCCCATTGGCATAAGCCAATTTTGCCAGTTTCGTCAGCCGGCTGTCAAAATCACTGACGCTGGTGTTGCCGACCAATACCCGCTCTAAGTTATCCAGTCTGGTTTTTGCCGGTTCCGCGGTTACAGCATGTGTAAGCGCCCATTCGACTGCGTTTAACTTCATAATAAACGACGATTCGGCCGGAGTGTTATTCGCCATATAATTATATAGGCGATCTACTTTATTCAGAAGCGCATCCTTGCTTTCGTACCCATACACATCTTTCTCCAGTTTCGTGATCCGCTCTGTCAACGCCCCCGACTGCTCATTACCGTAGAAATACTTTTCCATGGCCGCCGTTTTATCCAATGCCGTTAACGCCTGACCTGAAGTCTGCTGCGCCATTGCAACTCCTGCACATACAAACAGCAGCAGTATCATAAGCGCCATACCCATTGAAATTTTGCTACGCATCTTCTTCCTCCCTTTAAAATTGAATATCAATCATCGCCGAGACACCAACTCCCTGTACTCGGGAAAAATTGGTCGGATTTTTGCTGTCGATCGGAATTAACCCTTTAATCCGGAATTGATTGCCATTGAAATTGCCTTCCACTTGGATAACAGCTTCGGTTTGATCGATCAATTCCTGTGGCCCCGTTACCTGCGCCGCGCCAATATAGCCGCCCGTTCCGACCGTGATAATCGGTACTACTTTGGTGGAATAATCCGTACCCGCATTATTCTTGATCATCAACTTGTTAATAAAATCGTTCAGGGGGACGGCAAATTTATCTACCAATACGCCAACTACACCAATTTTCACGACACTGCCCAAATCGAACGCTTGTGTAACCGGGATTGCCGCCGCCGATAGCAGACAAAACACCAACAAAACAACCATGATGCGTTTTTTCATGTCTTCCACCTCGTATTTTAATTGTTACTTATATCCATTATAACTATTCAAGCTGTTGTAATGCAAATCCTGTCAAACGCTCCTGAAAATATAAATAGTTGCTGCAAGAAAATTCGTTCCTATTTGCTGTTTTTTTGCGTTTGCGACGTTAGAAAGCCCGGCTTGCGCCGGGCTTTCTAACGTTAGCGAAATTTTCTCTAGCCGGCTTACTGCCGCATCATTGCAACCTTAAGATCTGTTTCCTTATCCGGAATCAATTCTCCGGACAGATCCAACGTAACCCGCTTGATGGTACCGGTGAACTTAAAGGCGTCGCTGTATTCCTTCGGCGCCACGCGATCTCCGGCATCATAGCCGCAGCTCAATCCTTCCGTGCTGAACATGGTCAGTACGGTGTAAGGCATCGCGATGGCACCCACCAGTTTGTCGTTGATGTAGAGCTGCCCATTGGCAGGAACACCGTGCCCGGATGCAGGATCAGGCTTTCCTGTCGGCTCAAATTCGTAACGCAGCGTAACTTCACCTTCCGGAACTTCTTCATTCGAAGTGAGTGTAAAGAGCTCAGCCCCAAGGAAATTATAGATGAACTGCAGCTTTTTGTCCTTGACAAAGAACGTGTAGCCGCCGCCCCTGCCACCTTGCGCCAGCAGAACCCCCTCCGCGCCGCCTTGAGGAATCACAGTTTCCGCCGTGATACTAAAAGGCCGATTATACAACTTCGGCGAGGCGGCAAACGGCACCGGTGAACCACCGGGGTAATACACAATCTTGGTGCGCGGCTTGGCGATGGTTGGACGTTCCACATTCATGCGAGAAAAAACATCCCCGTCGATGGGCAGCACGTTGTAATTGCCTGCCTCAGCCCACCAGCGGCAGATCATCTCGATCAATTTTTCCCGATGCGTTGCCGCCAGATTATTGGTCTCGGAGAAATCTTCCGCGATATGATACAGTTCCCAATCGTGGGAATCGAGATCGACAAGTATGGCATTGTCAATGGGGGAACCGAACTTCCGGTTTTTCTTGGCCGCCTCAGCAAAGCTCGTGCCGGGCCATGGACAAACCGCGCGCCAC
>CAYUNV010000349.1:0-2968 GCA_964446265.1 uncultured Negativicutes bacterium
TTTGTTGCATTTCTAACTTTTTATCCTAATAATGCAGGATTTTGACTATGACAGTAAGAATAGTCATAGGATGATTACTTATTTGGGGGAGGATTATCGGTTTGAAAGAAAATATTGTAATTTCAAAGGCTACGATTGATCGTCTTCCGCTGTACTTTCGCACCCTTAAACAAGCAGAAGAAGAGGGTGTAGTAATTATCTCATCAGAGGAATTAGGCCGGCGGATTGGGATTACTCCTGAACAGATACGAAAAGATTTTGCATCTTTTGGTGAATTTGGGAAAAAAGGCGTAGGGTATTATGTCAGGGAATTATTGCGTAATGTTGGTGAAATATTAGGGCTTCACCGCAATTGGAATATTGCTATTATCGGTGTCGGCCATTTGGGGTGGGCGCTGGCAAATTATATTGATTTTGAAGCGTTGGGCTGCAATCTGCGGGCAATTTTTGATATTTCCCCGGAAATTGTCGGACGTCCGATTAAAAATATCGTGGTGGAACATTTTAATAGGTTAGAAGAAATTGTAAAAGAAAGAAATATTCAGATCGGTGTTATCACTGTACCCAATGATGCAGCCCAGGCCGTTGCCGACCGTTTGACGGCGATGGGAATCAAGGGGATATGGAATTTTGCAACGATCAAAGAACATGTTCCGGAAGGAACTTGTTTAGTCAATGAAGATTTATCGATGGGCTTGAGCAGTGTTTCTTATTATTTGGCGCGTCAATTGCCGGAAGAATAAATGGTAAGGGTTTTATGATGAACGTTTTATGCCCCGGATTGTTTTCAGTGGGAAAATGATCTTGGGCTTTTTAAAAATAGTAATTTCTTTCTAAATTTTCGTGGAGGTGCGACATGTCAGTTGTGTCACAAAAACTAGAGGATCTGAAAAAACTGCAGGAATCCGCTAAAGCGGGCGGCGGTCCCAAACGAATTGCCCAACAACATCAAAGAGGAAAACTTACGGCAAGAGAGAGGATAGAAAAATTTCTTGACCCAGGTACGTTTGTCGAATTGGATCAGCTTGTTACTCATCGTTGTACAAATTTTGGCATGGAAAAACAACGGCCGGAAGGTGATGGGGTCGTGACGGGCTGGGGAACTGTAGATGGCCGCCTTGTCTATGTGGCCGCACAAGATTTTACGGTTATCGGCGGATCCCTCGGTGCCATGCATGCTGCCAAGATTGTCAAGGTGCAAGACCTGGCAATGAAGATGGGGGCGCCGATTGTATGTATGAATGATTCCGGCGGAGCCCGCATTCAGGAAGGGATTGATTCCCTGCGTGGTTTTGGTGATATCTTCTTCCGCAATACAATGGCTTCCGGTGTGATCCCGCAAATTTCCGTGATTATGGGGCCATGCGCAGGCGGAGCCGTCTACTCACCTGCGATTATGGATTTCATTTATATGGTCAAGAATACCGGACAGATGTATATTACCGGTCCGGATGTCATAAAAGCAGTTACCGGCGAAGAAATTACGCAGGAACAATTGGGCGGGGCCATGACACATAACAGTATCTCCGGTGTAGCCCATTTTGCGGCGGACAGCGATGATGATTGCTTGCAGCAAGTGCGGTATTTATTAAGCTTTTTACCCAGCAACAATATGGAAGAGCCGCCGGTTGTGCAAACAGGCGACGATCCCAACCGCATGGATGAGTGCATAAACAGCTTAATACCGGATAATCCAAACCGGCCGTATAATATGAAAGAAATTATTACCGCCATTGTTGACCGGGGTGAATTTTATGAAGTGCAGCAACACTTTGGCTTAAGCATGATTATCGGCTATGCCCGTTTTGACGGTCAAACCGTTGGTATTCTTGCGAACCAACCGGCAATGCTGGCCGGGGTGCTTGATATTAATTCCTCCGATAAAGCGGCCCGGTTTATCCGCTTTTGTGATGCCTTTAATATCCCATTGCTTAGCTTGGTCGATGTTCCAGGGTTCTTGCCGGGAGCTGACCAGGAATACGGCGGCATTATTCGGCATGGCGCAAAAATGTTGTACGCTTATTCCGAAGCAACTGTGCCGAAAATTACGGTTATTACCCGTAAGGCTTATGGGGGCGCTTATATTGCGATGTGTTCGCAGCATTTAGGGGCGGATCAAGTAATGGCCTGGCCGACCGCCGAGATTGCGGTAATGGGACCGGCTGGCGCCGCCAATATTATTTTCCGCGGCGATCCGGAGAAAGATGAAAAAACACAACAATACATTGAAGATTTTGCCAATCCTTACCGGGCTGCGGAACGCGGCTATGCGGATATGGTTATCGAACCGAAAGAAACACGGCCGAGAATTATTGCGGCATTGCATATGTTGGCAACCAAACGGGAAATGCGGCCAGCCAAAAAACACGGGAATATTCCTCTGTAAGAGGCTGGAGTGGAGGAGAAGCTGTAAAATGAGCTTTAAACAGGAACAGACAAAGGAAGCAGCGTCCATTTCTGCCGCTGCCGCTTATTCGGTGAAGGCATCTGGTATTCGCCCGGAAATTGTGGCGGCGATTGTAGCGGCTGTCTGCGAAACAATGGGAACGTCCAAATTAGCGGTCCAAATTCGGCAAACAAGCCCGATGTGGACTGTTACCGGCCGGCAAAGGCTGATGGATGTGCGTCAGAACATATTGTTGAAATCTTGATGATAGATGGAGGATGGTAGTATGAAAAAATTTAATGTAACGGTTAACGGCGTAAGTTATGAGGTAGCCGTAGAAGAAATTTCTGCTGCGGCACCGGCAGCGCCGGTAAAACCGGCCGCTCCGGCGGTGCAGCCGGCACCTGTTCCGGTCGTTTCTGCCCCTGCGGCGGCTGTATCTGCTCCGGTACAGTTAGGACAGGGTGAAACCCCGGTTAATTCACCAATGCCGGGAAAAATTATTAAAATCATGGTCAAAGTAGGCCAGGAAGTGAAAAAAGGAGAAATTATCCTTATTTTAGAAGCGATGAAAATGCAAAA
>CAYUNV010000350.1:0-2897 GCA_964446265.1 uncultured Negativicutes bacterium
TGATAAATTAAGTAGTCTCGCAGGGACATACGCTTCCTTGTTTTTTACCAGTATCGTTACTGCTGCTTTTAGCTGCAACCAAACGTTGGCGGTTATGTTAAGCCATCAGTTCTCAACGAACATCTATGAAAAACGAAAACTCAGCAACTATCAACTTGAGCTAGATTTAGAAAATACCGTGATTATACTATCTAAACTGATCCCCAGGAATATTGCCGGCGCTGTCCCGGCCGCGACATTATCGGCCAACGAAAGCTTTATCCCATATGCACTGTACTTATATCTTGTTCCGTTGACGAATCTTTTGTTGCGAACCTTGAAAAAAGGCAGCAGGCAGCCGGTTCTTTAGTGCTTTACAGAAATTTGAAACTGGTAACGTAGATGAATAAAACAAACAAAATTTAATAATTTGGTAATGATTTGAGGTTGATTGTATCCGCATGTTGGAGTTACCGATTGAGGCGGTTTTGCCGGAATTAAAAGAGAAGATCGCGGCCAATTCTTGTGTTGTCCTAGTCGCCCAGCCCGGGGCCGGAAAAACTACCCGCGTTCCTTTGGCGCTGCTGGAAGAGCCTTGGCTTGTCGGACGTAAAATCATTATGCTGGAACCACGGCGTTTGGCGGCCCGGACCGTATCCAGATATATGGCGGCAAATTTAAAGGAACGAGTGGGCGGGACTGTTGGTTACAGGGTACACCGTGATACCTGCGCAACTTCGGATACCCGAATAGAAGTGGTAACGGAAGGGATTTTGACCCGGATGCTGCAAACCGATCCGGCGTTGGAAAATGTGGGCTTGATCATTTTTGACGAATTTCATGAACGCAGTCTGCATGCTGACTTGGGCCTGGCGCTTGCCTTGGAGTGCCAGGCTGTGCTGCGCGAAGATATGAAGATCTTGATCATGTCGGCTACGCTGGAAACGGAACGTATTGCGTCGCTGCTGGGCAATGCTCCGGTTATCCGCAGCGAAGGGCGGGTTTTTCCGGTCGATACACAGTATTTGCCGCGCCCGGCAGAAGAAAAACTGGAAAGTATCGTCGCGGCTAAAGTGCAGGAAGTTTTACGACAAACAGAGGGAGATGTCCTTGTATTCTTGCCGGGCGCGGGGGAAATAAAAAGAGTGGAACGGCAGCTTGGCGGGCGGCTTGTTGATGGCAGTGTTGACATTCAGCCTTTGTACGGGGAGCTTTCCCAGCAGCAACAGGATGCGGCTCTTTTACCGGCTAAGTCCGGGCGAAGAAAAGTGGTTTTAGCGACCTCTATTGCCGAAACCAGTCTGACGGTGGAAGGGATACGGACGGTGATTGACTGCGGGCTGATGCGTGTGCCACGCTTTTCACCGCGTACAGGCATGTCTCGTTTGGAGACGGTCATGGTATCCCGTCACTCGGCAGACCAGCGCCGCGGCAGGGCTGGTCGCCTTGGCCCCGGTAGTTGTTACCGCCTGTGGCCCAGTTCGGAAGATGCCGGCTTAACCATTGCGAATACGCCGGAAATCCTGGCTGCCGATTTGACATCGCTTTGTCTGGAATTGGCGGCTTGGGGGGTGACGGATCCACAGGAACTCGCATGGCTTGATACCCCGCCGAAAGCCGCCTACAGCCAAGCGGTAGAACTGCTTCGGCAACTAGGGGCGCTGGACAGTGACGGGAAAATAACGGCGCATGGACGACAGATGAACCAGACAGGGCTGCATCCCCGCCTGGGCCATATGGTTCTGACCGCGATTGCCATGGGAATGGGTCCCGAGGCTTGCTGCCTAGCTGCACTTCTCAGTGAACGGGACATGCTGCGGGGTGCGGATGGCGCGGAGGATGTCGATTTACGCCTGCGTATGGAAGTTATATCCGGATTGTATTCAACGAAACAAAGCGGTTCCGGCTATGCTGGTGACCGCAAACGGCTAAACCGGTTAAAACAAGAAATTGAGTATTGGCTGAAAAAATTCTCTGTTCCTATGCCTACAGATTTTTACAGCAGCCGGTGCGGGATTATCCTGGCGTTGGCTTATCCTGACCGGATTGCGCAAAACAAAGGAAACGGGCATTTTTTGCTTCGCAATGGCCGGCGGGCCAGAATGAAAGAACAGCAACTGTTGGCCATGGAACCTTTTATTGTGGCCACCGATTTAGCGGATACCGGGGCTGACAGCCGAATTTTTTTGGCTGCGCCGGTGCAAGAACAAGAATTGCATCAATATATGGCCGATCAAATCGAGAATGCGCAAGTGATCCGCTGGGACGAACAGGCGAAAGCCGTTCGGGCGATAAAATACCAGCGGTTGGGGGCGCTTCTATTGAAAGAAGAGGTTATCAGGCCGGAAGATCGGGAACAGGTTTTGGTTGCGTTGCTGCAAGGGATTCGTCTGGAGGGGCTGGAACTTTTACCGTGGACGCAAAGCAGCCGTCAATTGCGTGCGCGCTTGCAGTTTCTCTGTCATATTGACGCATCATGGCCGGACGTAACAGAGGAGCATTTACTGAACACGTTGGAAAACTGGCTGGCTCCATATTTGCATGATATTACGACCGCGCAACAGCTGCAGCGGCTTCGGCTTAACGAAATTCTTGAGCCCATGCTGACTTGGGATCAGCGGCAACGCCTGAATGAGTGGGCGCCAACCCATTGGAAGGTTCCCAGCGGGCGAAGTATCGCCATATACTAAACTGATCCTGCCACGCCGGTGCTGCCGGTCAAACTGCAGGAGATGTTTGGGGCCGCTGCTTCGCCTGTCATTGGCGGCGGCAGAGTTCCGTTGACGATTCATTTATTGTCGCCTGCCGGCCGTCCGGTGCAGGTAACCAGCGATTTGGCCAGCTTTTGGGCCAATGGCTATTTTGCCGTAAAAAAAGAGTTGAAAGGGCGATATCCCAAACACTACTGGCCAGAGGAT
>CAYUNV010000351.1:0-2888 GCA_964446265.1 uncultured Negativicutes bacterium
TTCTTGCCTTTATTCATCAGGAGGAGACTGCAGGGGAGAGCTTCCAGGGGCAGGCTTCCAAGATGACAACTTTGCGCATCATCTTATTATGTTGGAAGCCTGACCCCGCGTCCTATTCCTTAGCTGTGGCTTTATCCAAGGTCCAGAGAAGTTCCCTCATTTTTTCCGATAGCTTTCTTTTGTCTGCGTAACCTGAAGCCGAGCATCCCGGACAGCCCTGCGCCCAGCAAGAGGAAGCTGGATGGCTCGGGGGTTACGACAGGTGAACCTGAAAGTGATATGGCGGGGAGCGTTTGTTGTCCATATGAGTACCAAGTCTTTTCGAACTCGTAATAGAAATCACCTTCAAGGTTTTGTGAATTACAGTTGGCTATCACGGCGCTCAGTATCCGGCTGTCAACGGACCAGACAGCCCAGTACGTCGATCCACCGTGAAGAACTGGACGGATGGAAGAGGTGGCGGTGTAGAGGGACGAAGACGGCCAACCGCCTCCCGGGAGCAGGAATTCAAACGATTCAATAGGGGTACCGGGAACGGATTGGCCACCCGCAATATAAACAGTCAACGGAGAAGGGCCGGTAAATGTTGATGCGGCCACGCTCAAGCTATCAAGGGCCAAGGTTTCATTTGGGGTAAATGGTACTGCTATCGCCCCCCCAATACCGACCCCCCATCCGTTGCCAGGATCATAACTACCGGATCCGCCGAGAGTTGAGAAAATAGGTATAGCGTTGGATACAGCCGCATTTGTGGAGAAAAGAAGCGTCAGGATAACAATACAAAACAGCCGATGAAGTCGCATTGACCATCCTTTCTTTCTGACAACGGGCATGACTTTGACCTGCCGGATTTTTGGGCAGGTCGTAAGCCTTGTTGAATATTCGATGTTCTCGCCGTTGGTTTATCTGGTTATGACAAATGCGTAGGGCTTGCTCGAAGGTTTTGTGGTGTCACAACGATTCTCTATTGCATATTTCAAGTTTAGACAGTTCTGAATTGTCCCTGCATGCTTGGCCTATAGCGTCTTTCAATGTGCCAGTTTTTACTGGCGTCCAATAATTGTTGAGCACTAAAAAGCTTGCGGTACTTTTTTGTTCTTTAAATCCAATAGCAATAGCGGTTTTTTCTACCTTATTAAGAAACGTATTTCGTGAAACTGTGGAAAACTCAAAGTCTATAAGTGCAGCTTCAGGCTGCAACCATTGGCGATCTGCAAGGGGTGGGAGCCTAAATTGGATTTTTGATTTGGAGTTAATAACCTGCTTGTCCAACTCCTTAAATTCTGCGGCAGGCACGTACATATTTGGTCCACCAGGCACTGATATTCCGTCTTTACCAACAGTGCCATAAATGTCTTCGGTAATCTTGTATATTACTTTTTGTTTTGATGGTGGAAGAACTCGAAATGATTCTATTAATTGATCGGTGGGGCTATTGTTAGAAAGTGTGAACTCATAACCATTTGAAAGGGCTTTTACGAATTCAAGTTTAATATCTCCATCACAATATTCATAAACTACTGAAAACATCCCTACAAGAAAACCTGCTGACCCAAGCCATAAAAATAATTTTTTGAAGGGTGACCGAATATTAGAACGCGAACCATGCTGAAGTGCCTTGCTTTCATTTGCCGTTTTGACTGGCCTATGTGCGCGATCTTTTGAATGCCCTTGGGGCGCTTTATTCTTATTTCGTTTTTTCATACTTAATATGTTTTCTCTTTCAATATTTTTTGTATTTTCCGCCGAACGATCAATTAACAGTAAGCGACGCGGCTTAAATCTATGTTCAGTTGCTTGATTTGCTATTGTGCCAACCATGAAAAAAATGAATCTGAAGACCACCCTCCAGATGGCGTTGATGGACGGGAGGGCCTTGACGGACGAGAAGGTCTTGAGGGCCTCGATGGTCTAGAGGCTCGCGAGGCTCTAGATGGACGTGACGGCCTTGAAGTCCCACTAACATTCTCTTTTGGATTCCACGCCACGGGCTGACCAGATTGATTTAGGCAAATCAAGCCATGAACTGGCCCTAACTAATTACCGGTTTCGCTTGACCAAGCGTGACCATTGCTAATGTAAGCTACCCAATTCATGTCAGTATCAAAAATATGACAATTGGGATCAATCCATGCCACCAAATCACAATCTTTGTCAAAGAGTGGAAATAACATTGCTTTCTCCTTTTTTGTTCAGCGGCCTGCGCTTGACCTGCCGGGCGATCTATCGCCCGGTCATGATCTGAGCGCTTTGTTAGGTACTCAGTTTTCAGTTTGTTTTGAAGCTCGTCCCGACGCAGTATTCACCGACTCTTTCAGCAAGTCCGCGAACGCCGCATAGTCCTCCCGCTTGTGAAAGGCTTCCTGGCGGCCGTTCCCGCGATTGATGATGTGGTAGAAGTAGCCGTCTGAGAGGCCACGAGCAATTCTTGGCATTCAGGGCTCCGTTAAAAAGTAGCTGTCCCCTGTCTACTCGTCTATTTTGGCCGGTGTTGGCGTTAGTTGAAAGAATTTCTTCTTTATTTGCAGCAATAGTCTCATATAAATCAGTGGTCAGAGAAGACCGTTTATTGTTTATAGAGAACGAAAACCTGTGCCTCCATAGAGGATCTCAAATTGATCTAACGCGTATTGATCTGTCATCCCAGCAATGTAATCGCAAATTGTCCTAAGCAAAGCTACTTTGAACCTATCATTTTCATGGCTAAAATAATCATTTTGCAAGTCGTTTCTTTTGTTAGCAACTATCTCACTTAATGGAAGTTTATTTAAACACTTATCCAAATCGAAATCTTCATAATTTCGGTATATTGATAATATTGTTGTATCTGGAAGTTGCTGAGGATTTGTTAGATAGGCCTTAACTAATTGCAAGATGATATAGTTTGA
>CAYUNV010000352.1:0-2872 GCA_964446265.1 uncultured Negativicutes bacterium
AAGAGGTAGTGACAATCGAAGGCGAAGGCAAAGTATCCATGGTGAATGCCCAGAAAAAAACAGCTACCATTTCTTTAACGACGGGGAAAAAAGTGGAAATTCCCTGGGAAGAAGTTGTGGAAAAAGAGTAATATGGAAGAAAGAAAATTACACGGCGGTGAACGGTTGGATGACTTATTAATCGGCGGGTTGAAGATCATCCAACACGAACAGGAATTTTGCTTTACACTGGATGCCGTATTGCTGGCCCATTTCGCCTTTGTTAAGACAAAAGCGATGGCAGTTGATCTTGGTTGCGGAACCGGGGCGGTCAGCTTGTTATTATTGGCTCGTGGGGTTGAACATGTCAGCGGAGTGGAAATTAGCCCTGCTGTGGCTTCTATGGCCAGACGCAGCGCTGTCTGGAATGGGTTGTCTGACCGCTTTTCTGTTTTGCAGGCCGATTTTCGCAACCTAAAAGGCTTACTGCCGGGAGGAGAGTACGAACTGGTGGTTTCGAACCCACCATACCGCCCGCCCGGCCATGGCCGTATTAGTCCGAATGAACGGATCGCCCGCGCCCGCCATGAAATTACGGCAAATTTAAGTGATGTTGTGGCGGCTGCCCGTTACCTTGTCCGTTACCGGGGCCGGTTTGCCATGGTCCACTTGCCTGAGCGCATGGCGGAGGTTATTGCCGCTCTGCATGCGGCGGGATTGGAGCCGAAGCGGCTGCGGATGGTGCATTCTGCGGCGGATAAAAAGCCGACCGCTTTTTTGGTGGAAAGTGTTCGTGGCGCCAAACCCGGCTTGGATGTTTTGCCGCCACTGCTTGTTTATAACAGTGACGGGACCTATTCCGAAGAAATTCAGAGCTATTACCGTCAGGGTTTAACGTAAGGAGTGATCCGGTTGGCCGAAAAACCAGGAACTTTATATTTATGTGCAACGCCAATTGGTAATTTGGAAGATATGACGCTGCGGGCGATCCGGATTCTCAAAGAAGTAAACGTGATTGCTGCGGAGGATACCCGCTATACGCGGCAGTTATTAACCCATTTTGATATCCACACTCCTTTGATCAGCTATCACGAGCATAATAAAACCACTCGCGGTCCGGAATTATTGGCCCGCCTGGAAGCGGGAGAAGATATCGCTGTCGTGAGTGATGCGGGGCTGCCGGGGATTTCCGATCCGGGAGCGGATTTGGTCGGACTGGCCCTGACGGCAGGGATTCAAGCGGTTCCTTTACCTGGATGTAATGCGGCGCTGTCGGCCTTAATTTGTTCCGGGTTAGACAGTACAATGTTTACGTTTGTTGGCTTTTTGCCCAAAACCAAGAAAAAACGCCGGGAATTCCTTGAAAAATTGGCAAAAAATCCGTATACTTTACTTATGTATGAAGCTCCTCACCGTCTCAGGCAAACGTTAGGTGAATTGCAGGAAGCGTTCGGTGACCGGCCGGCCGTTGCCGCGCGGGAGCTGACGAAACGGTTTGAACAGTTTGTCCGGGGAACGATCGGCAGCTTGCAGGAGCATTTTGCCATCCATATGCCGCGCGGTGAGTTTACCCTGGTGGTAGCCGGTTGTTCTTCGCAACCGGAAGAGGCAGGGATCGATACCGTCGATTCAACGTCTATTCCGGATGCGGTGTTCACGTTGGTCGCACAGGGGCTGGATAAAAAAAGCGCCATCCGGACGGTAGCCGAACAGCGGAAACTTCCCAAACGCGTTGTCTATCAAGCGGTTGTAGAAGCGGAAAGATAAATGTAGACTTACTTCAGGTGGCGTTGGTGCCCGAAGGGTGAAACGGCATCTGAAGTTTAGTCGAATTTCGTCTTACAGAAAGTATAACTACTTTCTGTGACATAAGTGCAACCGACGGCTTCCACCATCGCTAATAGCTCGGTACAAGCCGGGTTTTCTAACCTCGAGCTACAGCCTGTTAATCCCCGACCTACGAGGGCGGGATATTACAGGCTGTGCGATGGACAAGCAAAAAAAAAGACTAATTGCCGAAGGCAGATCAGTCTTTTTTCCGGAGATGAGGCAACGGTTTATTATACGGATTTCTGTGTCATGGCAGTCAGACATTCTTTACAAATGTTTTTGCCCTTGAAGTTGGTGACCTCATCTGCATTCCCACAGAATACACACGAACATGCCGGTTCGTATTTCCGGAGGATGATTCGGTCGTTGTCGACATAGATTTCCAGTGCATCTTTTTCTGCGATATCGAGTGTACGCCGTAGCTCAATGGGGATTACCACTCTTCCTAACTCATCAACTTTGCGTACGATTCCTGTAGATTTCATAGTTGTCAAATTCTCCTTTCGTCAACAGAATTAGACATTGGATGCCTAGCTAAATAATACCAATTATTACAAGCCTTGTCAACAATTATTTTTAAATGATAAGGGCTATTCTTTTTTGGGGAAAATTCCTGGAAGCCTTGAAAATATTGTTTTTGATGAGTTTTCTGCTTATTCTTGCGAGAAACTTTCATCGAAAATTTTTTAATAAATTTTTACTAAATAGGATTGCGAATAATATTGCGCAGTACGAGGAGGATCTTTTCATGGAAAAAAAGTCTTTTTTTATTAGTACCCCGATTTATTATCCCAGCGATAGTTTGCACATCGGTCATGCGTATTGCACGACATTGGCGGATACAATAGCCCGCTATAAACGGTTGGCCGGCTACGATGTTTTTTTTCTGACCGGATCAGATGAACACGGGCAAAAAATTGAACGCAAGGCCCAGGAAAATGGCGTCACGCCTATTGAATATGTCGATAAAATTGTGGCGTCGTTTCAACATCTCTGGCAAAAACTCAATATCTCGAATGACGATTTTATCCGCACCACATCGGCCCGCCACCACGCAGTGGTG
>CAYUNV010000353.1:0-2857 GCA_964446265.1 uncultured Negativicutes bacterium
AAAAGATACTGCGGCAGATAGATTAATGGAAGCAGGGTTTACACCCAAAACAATTCGTGATTTATTTGGTCATTCAAGCATTGCCATTACCGATGTGTATCTTAAAAAGATAAGAAATAGCATAGATCATAAACTAATCGAAAATTTCCCGGATCCGTTTTAGAACAAAAACCCCCGGGCAACGCGTGCCCAGGGGGAAAACAATAATCTATGAAAAAAAATCAAACTAACAGCCTAATAGTCTGAGCGGATCTTCAATATACCGCCCGTTGCAGATCTATCCTTAATTATCAGATTCCCTAATCGGTACAGTATCGATCCTATGGTCCACGATTTGGAAGTTGGGATCAATCGTACCACGAAATTGTAAAATACATAGACCAGCGCTGAAATAGCCCAGTATATCCAATCGGTCCATCCTGAATCTTTACCAGGAATGTTTACTACATCAGTTAAGGTGGCGTTGGGAGCTTCCAGTTCAGCGGCAGTTGCTTCAACATTAGTAGCTGCCGGGGGGGCAGTTGCACCTCCTTCCTCCTGCATGGTGGCGGCAGGGCTTACATCAGCCGAAGCAATCAGACAAATTCCCTGTTTCTCGGGAGCAGCTTTCACGGTCGGGGTTTGCAGTACAAACAGCAACCCGAAAGCAATCAATAAAAACAACAACTTTTTCATGATTGAATAAATAATTGATTAATAATTAGTTCTATTCAGCCTTTTCAAAGGTCAAATAGTATTCTTTTTGAGGTTCGAAAAAATCCGCGGCAGGCGTTTCTTTATCGATGAAGATTTTAAGATCCCCGCTAGGAGTTGCTTTGCAGAAATCGGCGTTTTCGCCCTCGGTTCCATAAACTGCATTTAAACATGCTTGTTTGTTGTACCCATTATCGGTAACTGAACTGCATTTGAATTTTGCTTTTACTTTACTCATGATTTAAAATTTTGATTAATAACTATTTGCTATCTGTTTTTTTTAAAACAGTAAATTTTCGAATCGATAATGATTGCCTATCAATTTGTTTTTTGAGTTCCTTGAAAGAGAACTTACCATTCTGGTTATAATAGATAATGCAATCGGTATACCCCATCCAATACAGCAATAGAACATCACTTGCTCTCATTGTTACTGTTTTATCCGTTAATGCTTCAATTGCTTTAATTGATTCCACTAAAAGCAAACTATCTGCTTTCGTTTGCACACTGACCGTAAATGCACTATCTGCTTTTGAAAACTCTTGCTCAAATCTTTTATGCTGAGAAAGTGCTGATAGTGAAACCAGCATATACACTACAATGACTAACAATTTCATAATGTCCTATTTTAAAAGTGACTCAAATATGGTTATCAGGCCTTACCCGTGAAAGGACAAATCCTGAGTGATATTTCAGTTGTAAAGGGAAACTTTACAACTGACAAGAAATATTCCAATACATTTCACATTCTAGTACTTCGCCTGCTCCGCTTCCTCCTTTTCGGTTTCGGCCTGCAATTCGGCCTCGCGTTTGGCTTTTCGGGCTGCACGGCGGGCCTTGCGCAGTTCGCGCCTCGATAGTGTTTTGGTCGCCTCGGTGGCCTGTGTGGGCGACTGGTCAACAGTTTGTGTTCCTTGCCCGTTGTTCTTAACCTTACCGATCTTGGTAGTTTGCGTTTGCTCGGCAATGTAATTGCTTGCCGTTATCGTTGTGCGTGGATCGACTAGCTTCATAGCGGCTACCATGCCGGCGATTATTCCAGCGAAGAATACGGCCAGCCATTTCCAGATTTTTGAAAACATTGTGCTCATCTTAATTGAAAAATTGAAGTTTTCCGGTAGTAAAAAGCAATGCCTCTGTTTTGCGCCTGAATACTAATCCATCCAGTTTTACTCCTTGACCTGTTATATAATGAGAAGTCCACCAGTTGAATAAATCAGGTGATTTAGTGTTGATCAATTTGGTGAGCGTATCGGAATAACCACAGTTATAAAACATCGACTCTACTGCCTTTTTCTGGAAATCACATAACGGAACAATTATTTTTCTGGCAATTAATAAGTTGACAGGCATCAAATCAATTATGAGATAATTGTCAGCATCTTCAACAGTGTGTATTGTGGATAAGCTATAAGCCAGTTGCTTGTTCGCGGATCCTTTTATGAAATTGCCTTTTGAGTCAATTATCACGTGCCCCCATCCTTCTGTCCATATTCCAACGGGATCCATCTTGGGCTGCAACCCTATTTTAGTCAGATCACCGTCGTGAAGGCTTTCGTAATGTTTAATTATTTCGTTCATCGCGTGACTTTAGTTTTTTGATTGAAATACAAATGGTTAATACCCCTACGACTAGCGAAACGATAAAGGCAAGCGCCTGAAGCCAAAATGTTACATCGTCCTGGGTCGATTTGTCGAGGTGTAATAGTGATCCGAACAGAAAAGTTCCGATCGTTGAGAAAGCGCCGGTTTTGGGAGATTCGTTCATTGCAGTATTATTTTTGACTGTAATTATTGAGTCAAACTTACCTGCAGTAGCCCGACGACGAAAGGACAAATATTACTCGACTTTGTACCCCTTGACGGTTGTTTCACCGATGCGGTTGACAAATAAATCGAAGCTTAATTCCTCGATTACAAATTCACCTTCGCGGGTTCGGAATTTCTTATAAATATTGTCGATGACATATTTCAGGATATTTACCGGTAAATCGAACGACCCGGTGACAGGTAGTCTGTTGGCCCAGAATGGAGCCGTGTATTTCCAGTATTTTGCAAGAATGCCGATGCTTTCTTTTTCGTACTCGAACGAAAAATCAGCCAGCTCGCTGCCTCCATTCGTCCCGCTGTTTTGCAACAACAACCTTGGCGAAAACGCTTGTTT
>CAYUNV010000354.1:0-2835 GCA_964446265.1 uncultured Negativicutes bacterium
AACCGTCAACCGATCGGAACGGGGCCGTTTCGGTTTAAAGATTGGCATGTCGGCGAAGCGATTGTCCTGGAAGCATATCCCCAGTATTTTCAAGGAAAGCCGGTCTTGGATGGGATTACCTACCGATTTGTGCCGGATCCCACATTACTGGTAGCCCAATTAAAAACCGGTGAATTTGATATTTTTAGCCGAATCCCATTTGCACAGCTGGACCAAGTAAGATCGACAGCGAATATGAAGGTGGTAATGACTCCGAATTTAACGTGGGAGCATGCTGCTTTTAACCTGAACTCCACCTTGTTTCAAGATGTGCGCGTTCGAAAAGCTGTTGCACTGGGGATTGATCGTTCTGCGCTCGTTGTTTCTGCTTTGAAAGGAGCAGGGGAACCGGCGTTGGCAGATCAACCGGCATCTTCCTGGGCGTATCATTCTGCATTACAGATGCCGGCGCGCGATGTGGCTGCGGCAAAAGAGCTGCTTCAACAAGCAGGATGGAAATTAGGCGATGATGATATTTTTGTTCAAAACGGACGACGTTTGACATTTGCCCTGTCTATTCCAGCCGGCAATAAAGCCAGAGAAGCAGTTGCGCAATTGATGGTCCGGCAATTGAAAGAAATCGGCGTTGGAATAGAAATTAAGGCAATTAAAAGGGAAGAGTTTTTGAACGATGTGTTAAAATCGCGAAATTTTGACATGGCGCTATTTGCCTTGACGATGGGGAATGATCCCGACAATTATGATTTGTGGAATTCGAAAAAAATTCCTGGCTATATCAACGGGTATGATGGACGTAATGTAGCGGGGTGGGTTAATCCGGAAATTGATGAGTTGACACTGCGCGGGCGAAGCGTTACTGACCAGGAAGTACGGAAACAGGCGTATTGGAGGATGCAGGAATTGATTGTCAGTGAATGTCCGGTTATACCGCTTTACTTTTGGGCCAATATTGATATGGTGAAGAATACGGTTGCGAATTATCAGCCAAACCCTACGGGATATGGCGATCTATGGAATGCATGGCAATGGGCGTTCATCAAACAACGTTAACACAATAAAGAAGGCAGGCTGTTCAACTCGCAACAGCCTGCCTTCTTTATTGTGTTGATGGGTTTATTCGGGAGAAAGTGCAATAGAGGAAAGTGATTGATCGTTTGTTAGTATAGCGATAAAAATTTCGGTTAATTTTGGGTCAAATTGTGTCCCTGAGCACCGCTGTAATTCCGCAATCGCCTCGGGAATTTCCATGGCTTTGCGGTATGGACGGGAATTGGTCATAGCATCAAAGGCATCTACGATAGCGATAATGCGGCATGGCAAAGGAATTTCCTCGCCGGCGATGCCTAACGGGTAACCATCTCCGTTCCACCATTCTTGATGTTTGAGGATACATTCCGCAATGGGGGCAAGATCGGGAGCTGATTTTGCAATCCGAAAGCCAATTTCGCAATGACGGTGCATAATTGTTAACTCATCCGGTGTCAGTCGGTCGGGTTTAAACAAGATTTGATCAGGAATGCCGACTTTTCCAATGTCATGGAATTTTGCCAGCAGACGCAGGTCGGCAATTTCTGGATCCAAAAGCTGTAATTTCTTAGCAATTGCTTCCGTCAATGTCTGCAGGCGGTTGGCGTGGCCTTCGGTAATATAGTCCCTGGCTTCTAATGCCTGCATCATTGCCTGTACGATGGCGCTGCGGGAACTGAAAGATTGATGCATTTTTTCCCGGTACATATTGTTATCCGCTTCTTTGGTGATTGCATCTATGTTTTTTTCAGTGGACCCCATGGCCCAGCCAATCGAGAGGCTAAGCGGAAGTTGGGGATTATTCAGGTTGTATAGTTCTACCGTCTCTTTAATTAAACGGGAAAGTTTAAGCATTTTGGCTTGATCAGGATTTACAATAAGAATGGCAAATTCATCTCCACCGGTTCTGGAGACGATATCGGAAGAAGTTATGCAAGAGGTGAGTATCCTGGCCACGACTTTCAGCAGTTCGTCACCGGCCGGATGGCCAAGTGTATCGTTGATTAGCTTCAGGCCGTCTACATCACAGGAGAAAATTCCGACGGTTTTATTCGTTTGACCGGCAATTTTTAATGTCTCTGCTTCAAAATAAGTCCGATTGTAGGTACCGGTCAGTGTATCATGGTGTCCCAAATATTTTAATTCCTGTTCCATCCTTTTTCTGTCCGTGATATCCCGGATAATCGCCAGAACCTCATCGTTGCCGCTTTTGGCAAAGCGGGCTTCAAAATGGCGCATGTGATTATCTTGAAATAATTGATATTCGAAAAGATGGATGCCGCCGCTGATGATGGTTTGCTGAATGTATTGGAAAGCGTTTTGCGCAAATTCTTCAGGAAAAATTTCAAAAATGCTTTTGCCTAAAAAATTTTTCGGATCGGTAAACAGGGGGAAATACAAAGATGGCTTGCAGTCCAGGAAAACGCCCTGTTCGTTCATTCGCAACATGAGGTCGGGGATTGCTTGCAACAAAGCTAGGTTTTGAGATTGGATGCGGGATAGTTCTTCGTATTGCTGCCGCAGTTCTTCTTCTGTTGCGATTAATTCTTCATGCATGGCCGTCAGTTCGTCAAAATTGTTTTGCAGCTGTTTGTTTGTTTTTGCCAGTTTTCCGATATATAGATTGCTTATAAAATAAATGAGAGAAGCCGTTATGCCTACGTACAGCCAACCCTTCAACATGGATACCCTGGTCAGATCATTGGATGCAAAAAAAACTGCCGCCAAAGTATCGGAAAAGAAAATCCAGAGTACGCCGAAAACAAAATATACTAAGGAAATTTTTATGGCATAATTTTTATTAGTCAT
>CAYUNV010000355.1:0-2817 GCA_964446265.1 uncultured Negativicutes bacterium
ACGCCAGTACGCTATTCGCGGGGACGTTCAAGGAAATTTTCTTGAGTGCCAATGATTCCCCGTAATATAATTTTAACTTGTTGATCTGAATTTTGTATTCCATGAAAAACCTCCTGCCAGCTTTGATATGAATATATCATAACTACGGGAACGTTATTGTTAAGTTCATGTTAATTCTATGTTAAATATTATATTAACCGTAAATAACTATATTTCTGCTGTTGCTATTGTAATAAGTTGCGATAAAATAAAAAAAACGGCATACGCCGAGTTTCAACTTCGATAATGGAAATCGCTGATTACATTCATGTCAATTCAATAAAATTTATTCTTTTTCAGGAGGGATCCCATGGTTAAACATGCAAAATGGCTTAACAGACCGATCGCGGTAATCGTATTCATTGCCATATTGTTGGCCGCCCTAGTGTCACAGCCGCAACTCGTCTATGCAATCGATACCGGTAATTGCGGCCTAAAAGCCAAATATATCTTATTTTTCATCGGTGACGGGATGGCCCTGCCGCAAATCCGCGCTGCCGAACTATTTAAAAGGGGAACAACAAATACCAATGCCCTGCAGCACGGAAAATTAGTATTAACATCCTTACCGTATCAAGGAATGCAAACCTCCCACTCAGCCAATGCATCGATAACCGACTCGGCAGCAGCCGGTACGGCCTTAGCTACAGGTCACAAAACAAACAATGGAGTTCTTGGCATGGATCCAACGAAAACCATGAACTACACGTCGATGGCGGAACTGGCGAAAAAAAACGGGATGAGAGTCGGCATCATTTCCAGTGTTTCCCTGGATAGCGCTACGCCGGCTTCCTTTTACGCCCATGAACCGACCCGTAAAAATTATTATGAGATCGCAACCGCCATGATCCAGAGCAACTTTGATTATTTTGCCGGCGGCGGCTTATTAGCACCTGCCGGCCCAAAAGGAGACCGTGAAAACATACTGGAACTAGCCAAACAAAACGGCTATCAAATCACCCATTCGAACGAGGAAATATTGATTTTACAGCCAAACGGCCAAAAAATTATCGCTATCTGCCCCAATTTAACTGCCGGTGCGACGATGGGTTACGAGATTGACCGTACGGATCAACTTTCATTGCAAGATCTTACCCGCAAAGGAATTGAAATTCTGAACAATCCTAACGGGTTCTTTTTGCTGGTCGAAGGCGGAAAAATTGACTGGGCCTGTCATGCCAATGACGCCGGAACAGCCATTCATGATGTCCTGGCGTTTGACAATGCGGTCACTGAAGCTCTCAAATTCTATGCAAAGCACCCTGATGAAACGCTCATCGTCATAACCGGTGATCATGAAACCGGCGGCATGGCCATTGACGTTTCTCGTACCAGTTCGGAAGCAAACTTGATGATTCTCCAACACCAACTGGTATCGTTTGAAGAATTGGATAAAAAAATTCAAATTTACCGGGAAAATATAGATCCGGAATACGCCAGTTTAAGCGACTGGATGCCATTCTTGACCCAAAAAATAGGTTTGACGACCCTTACTGATGACGAAAAACTTCACTTGGAGGAAGCTCTTGCAGCCAGCATGGTCGATCCGAAAAAACGCAGCAACGAGGAAAACAATAAATTACTGTATGGTCCTTACGAACCGTTTTCGATTACGGTCAGCCATATTTTCAATCAAAAAGCCGGGATTAGTTGGGCAACGTACGGACATACCGGCGCTGCGGTACCGGTATTTGCTCAAGGCGTAGGCGGATCTTCCTTTCAAGGAACCTATGATAACACCGATATTGCCAAAAAAATAATGACTATCCTAGATGCAGCGGACAAATGATGGGGCGAAGATTACATACTGTGGAATTTATACCCCACTCCTCTTACCGTTTCAATCCCTTCGGCAATTTCCGGTGCTGCAGACAATTTCATCCGTAAATGCCGCACATGGACATCCACCGTGCGGGTATCCCCATAATATTCATAGCCCCATACCTTATCCAGTAACTCCTCGCGCGTATAGGCCTTATCGATGTTGGATACCAATAGTTTCAATAACTCATATTCTTTTGGGGTCAATTCCAGTTTCTCTTGATCCAGATACACTTCATAGCTGTTCAAATTGAATTTCAATCTGCCGGCAATGAGCTGTCCCCCAGCAGCCGGCTCTTTCTGAACACGCCGTAATACCGCTTTGATCCGCGCCAACAGTTCCCTGGGGCTAAACGGCTTCGTAAGATAATCATCGGCACCCATTTCCAACCCAAGAATTTTATCGATTTCCTCTTCCTTGGCAGTCAGCATAACGATCGCAATTCCGGATGTTTCCCGCTGATTCTTTAGAATTCGGCAGACTTCCAGTCCGTCTTTTTCCGGCAGCATAAGATCGAGAACAATTAAATCAGGATGTTCCTTCCTGGCTAAATCTAGAGCGGAATTTCCGTCTTCAGCCTCAAATACCGTGTAGCCTTCCTTTTCCACATTGAAACGAACCAAGCTGCGGATATTCGCCTCGTCATCGACTATTAATATTTTTCCCGCCATATTGACCTCCTCAGATCTTGTACTGCCTACTTACAAAATTCAAACATACCTTAGTGAAAAAACATCTGGTATAGCGATAAGATAATCTCAATGACGATGAGGATGATGATCGCCCATTCGAGTCGCGTTCCCCGTCTCGCATGTACCAGGTCAGAAAACGACTCGGTGATACCCATGAGGGTTTCTGTCTTGTGGCGAATTTTTTCATACCGATCTTTTAATTCAAACAAAAGCGACAGGCGATCGTATAGGGTTGCCGCTTCTTCATTTGTCCATGTAATGTCA
>CAYUNV010000356.1:0-975 GCA_964446265.1 uncultured Negativicutes bacterium
TAGCACCCCGAATGGATCCAGGGCCAGCAAGAACGCTGCCTGCATGACCCCAAAGGCACCTGGCGAGGAAGGGATGAGCAGGCCAAGATTTACGAAAAGCAGGAGCAAAAGCGCCGCCTCCAAGGGTTGATTCGCAACAGGTTGAACCAGCACCAGCATGGAGAGGTAATTGATGAACCAGGCTGCTAGAGCAAGTATCCCCAGCATGGATGCATTCTTCAAATCTCTAAGCTGAGCTATAGGACGGCCAAACTCCACCAATTTTGCGACGAGGGGTTTGAAACGAGTGATATTTTTACGTGTATGGCAAAGCATGAAGGTACCTGCAAGAGCCATCATACAGATGAAAATAAAGATGGAAAAAAGCACGCCTGCCTTGGCGAAAGCAATTCCCGGCGTCCGGAATATAAGGGCGACAACCAACAAAAGTCCAAGAGCCATTACATCACAAACCCTTTCAATGAAAATTGTGGAAAGACTTGAGGCTAATGGGACTCCGATTTTTACAGTGAAGTAGTGCGCGCGCAATATTTCACCCACACGCAGTGGCAAGAGATTATTTGCCATATACCCAATGACCACACCACCAAAAAGGATCGATATCTTCGCGCTACCCAAAGGTTTGGTGGTCACACGCCACATCAAGGCACGCAACAAACATCCAAGACCGAATAAAACAACAGATAGAGACAGAGCAAGAGGATTTACCTGTTTGCTTGCAATCAAGACCTCCGAAAAAGAAATTTTACGGAACACCATGACTAAAAGAATACCGCTGACCGAGAAGCCGACAATAGCTTGAAAAATCTTTTGTACCTTAACGTTTTTCATTCGACTGTGGGCCTTTGGGATCGAAAGGCTACAATGAGTGCTACCATGAGTGCAAAGCAGCCTATTATTGCGGCGATATAAACTTTCCATGGGCGGTACAGGAATTCAACAGTATGTTTACCCTCAGGCACGACAATTCCGCGC
>CAYUNV010000356.1:985-2141 GCA_964446265.1 uncultured Negativicutes bacterium
GGCCGTCTACGAAAGCCATCCATCCAGGGAAATATTGATCGGATAATACTAAAAAACCGGGACCTTGTTGAAATTCAGTGCTGATAACGATGTGATCCATGCCATATTCTTCAATAATTGCTGTTCCCTTGGCAAAACTTGTTCTTCCTATTTCTGCCAAGTCTTCTTGACCCACCAAGGCAGTCTCGGCCGGATTAAACTCAAAAAATTCGAATTTCTTCTTGACATCTTTTATGTCCGACGCAAGATCGATCCTACTTACAGTGAAAGCCCGGGACAGGCAATTCAGGTTTTCGTAAACCACCCAACCGCTCCCTTCTAACACTTTGCGGTAGAGCGGCTCGAGTTCTCTCACGTCAACGCTCTGATTGGGTACAGCAACCGGGAATGTTTCCCTGACTTCCTGAACCTCGACGTTTCTTACCATGATGGGTTCTGTAGAAAAGCTAAAAACCCGAAGTTCCACTTCAGGCGGAATAGAACTTCCCGTATCGATTATTTTGTAGAATTTACGGTAGGCTTGGTCGATCTCCTTGGCAGATATAATGAGCTCCTGCTCTACAAGGTCGTAACTCGGTCCACCATACAGGTCGAAATGAACGTCAGCCGTGCATTCTGCCCCCGTCGTACGGGCCTCAAGTTTCAAGACATAGGTCGTATCGGGACGCAGTGAAAGCCGCTGGTGGATCATGCTTATTTTATCTGTTTCAGAAAGAACGAGAACAAACTCTTCATTTTCAACATCCTTACTCCCTACGAAGCCCCATTGTCCCAAGGGAATGTTCTGTCGTCGCGGCTCTTCAATTAGCATCTTAACTTTCGCAAGCCTGTATTTTTGCACTTCTTGCTGAGACACTACTATATATCTCGCGTTGAGAGTGCTCAAAATCAAGTTGTTTTTCAAGAGTCCCGCCCAAGTTCCTGAGACACCGGCTGGCGTCATGTTTAGAAGCTCGTGAACACCTTGTGGAATCAAGGGATCATAGCCGTTCAACGTGTTTATCCGGGCGGGAACGTTAAATAGGGGAAGTGGATCAATATTGATAAAAACAGCTCTTTCGTAACCAGCCGTGTTCTTGAGAAAATTTATAAGAGGGTTTTCCAACTGAGCCCGGACTTCAGACAGTTCAATATAATTTGCATCGTGAAAACCGCC
>CAYUNV010000356.1:2151-2814 GCA_964446265.1 uncultured Negativicutes bacterium
GCCAAAAGAAAAGCTCTCGGCAAGAATAACTCCAGCCGCCACACCTACAAAAATTTTCTCTCGCCAAGGTGATTGATTCTGCGTTCTGTAGAATAAGTAGGCCCAAGCCCAGTAAAAGCATAAAAAGGCTAAGGGAATAAATATTTCAGGGTTACGCAAGCTGAAGGCGTTAGCAAGCAACTCCTTAGCATTCTGATTGAAAAGAAAAGTTGAAAAATAACGGGAGGACAAAGACTTCCCAAGCACAATGAAGACCAGGCAGAAAATCCCCACAGTTGACAACGCCATAAACAATTCCCAATAGACCTTCTTCACCTCTGAAGCGCCCAACAGACGTTGCAGGCCAAAAGCGCTGAGCATAGCAATGGCGAGGTCAAATTCCAACCAGTGCCTGGCTGGTATTCGGAACATGTTGTAAACGGGAACATAATACATAATGCGGTAAAACGGATTGTATCTTCCAAGAACTAAAAATAATGCTAATATGGCCAAGAGAGTAAAAAATTTTACGTGAACATTCCGGTTCCATATTTTTACGGCCGCACAGAAACCTATAGTCAGAGGCAGTATGCCTACAAACCCTGCCATTTCAGTTATTTCCCAGGTCATCCCCCCACCAAAGATAACGGGGAATATTAACGAAGACATCAGAAAAGGATGCAC
>CAYUNV010000357.1:0-890 GCA_964446265.1 uncultured Negativicutes bacterium
TAACACTTTCAACATAAAAATTTCCAAAAAAGTTTATCTTCGGGGATATTGGAGCCATCATACCGAGATCGAATCTATGACGGAATAGAGCCTTTTTATCATTTGTATTTGTTCCTGTACTACCGCCTGTAGGTTTGGTTACAGGATTTTTCGTATAGTCATACCGCTCTATAACCATACCAGAAAACTTAATGTTCCTTGCCTTTTCTTCCGGAGATTTGACCCTTACTTCCATGCGGTTTAGTTCAGGCGCAAATTCAGCTGTCAATCTGTCAATTAAGCATTTATCAGCATCAGTAGCTTTATCAAACCGCGCTAATGCTTTCTCGGTTAATACTGCGAATTCATAGCGGTTCATCGGCTTATCCTTACGAAACGTGTTATCTTCATAACCTGAAATAAGCCCATCGTCCGCCAATGTTTTTACTGCGTCGTAAGCCCAATGGTTTGCAGGCACATCGAGGAACTGATTTCCAGCCGCAAATGCCAAATTGGAACCACAAAAAACCATTACGACAAGCAAAGCAATTAGATTTTTTTTCATTTTTTCACCTCTTTTTTATACTCAGGGCATCGGAAAAAATCGGCTACAGGTGTTTATCAGCCAGATATTTGACTGTATTTATTTACCCATTTTAATACCTTTGACATAGTCCAAAAGTATGACGTGAGATCGCAAATTGACGGTAATGTAATTATTTCGGGCCATCGTTTGATAGTCGCCCTAGGAAAGGGGGCGACTATCAAACTGAGAATAATCTACAACTAAAACAAGACTCCTGTTAGTTCGCCACGACGGAAGATTTGGATTCATTTGATCCCAGGCACTTTATATTGTTTTTAGGCATTTACCACGCTGTTTTGCTCAGACTTAATGATTGGCGCCCCGA
>CAYUNV010000357.1:900-2805 GCA_964446265.1 uncultured Negativicutes bacterium
GGCAATATCCGCCGGTTACAACAAGAAACGGCATCCCAAAAACATTGCCAATCCCCAATAACAGGAAAAATGCATCCGTAATTAGCATGAACAATCCAAAAGAAAGACACAATCGCAGCGAAGGACCTGTAAGCAAAATCAGGATGATCCCCATAACCAAGAAAACGCAACCATCTACTAATGCAGTATCCATTGGACCGATTTTTAAAAATTTTAAGAGAGTGGAGCAAGCACCGAACACCATGAAAGCGCTAAAAGCTAGTGTTATATTACCACCTACTATATCACCGCGCTTTAAATCAATGACGCCAGCAACTAATTGCACAAGCACACCCGCTATCCCGAAAGGCACGAGCAAAATAGCCATGCCAGGCGGCGCAATCCCCGTAATTACCGGACAAAGAACTGCAAGATAAAATGCCATTACCATTAAGCCAGCAGGACCAGCAGTTGCAAAACTACTTTCTTTCTCGGACATACTATTACACTTCCTTTACTTTTTATAATTTTTCTTATCCCGCTTACGTATCAAAGCATTAAAAAATACTATTTTAAGAACAAAAACGTTGCAATAGCATTAAGAAAATAAGAATAAATGTTCTGTTTTTCTGTTTAAAAAGCTTTTCTTAAAATTTCCAGGCAAGCTTCTTTTGTTACTGTTCTCGCATTAAACTGTGACGGAATTTCCACTACAGCGTCTTCCGCAATGGCATTAATTTTGTCTTCGGTTACACCAACCGCGCTCAACTTTGGAATTTTCACGGTGTCAGAAAGCTCCTGCACTGCAGCTATCACTTTTTGGATCGCTTTTTCTTTGGATAGTCCTTGCAAATCAAGTCCCATGACAACACCAATATCAATGGTTCTGTCTGGAACTTCAACGGCATTGTATTCCATTGCATAAGACAGACAAGCCGCGTTGGCTATCCCATGTGCTACATTGCAATGAGCACTGATTGGATGAGCAAGAGAATGTACCAATCCGACAAAAGCATTTGCAAACGCTATGCCTGCCAAAAGAGATCCCAACTGCATGTTCGCTCTGGCCTCCACATTACTGCCATTATTAGTTGCCTCAACAATATTTTGGGAAATTAAAGAGATGGCCCGTAAGGCAAAATCGTCAGTAGGAATGGAAGCATTCTTGGCCGTGTAAGCCTCAATGGCGTGAGTTAAGGCATCCATGCCGGTTGATGCTGTTACTGACGGGGGCATACCTACTGTCAATAACGGATCGCAAAGTGCTATCGCAGGAGCAACAAATTGGCCGGCAACCGCAACCTTTTTTGAAATGGATGGTACTGTGACAACAGAAAAAGGAGTTACCTCACTGCCGGTTCCCGAAGTGGTCGGAATTGCGATCAGAGGTTTTGCAGGAATTTTGACTAAATTAGGAGGTCCGGCATATAACGTAATCGGGGACGGATTTGTCAATAAAATAGCAATACATTTGGCAGTGTCAATGGAACTGCCGCCGCCAACGGCAACAACCACATCGCTATTCGCATCTCTAGCCAATTGAGCAGCTTCCTCTATTAATGAATCTGTCGGATTAGGAAGAACACCATCGAACTCTACAACCTTCAAGCCAGATGCTTTAAGAGTTTCAACAACACCGGCAGCTACTTTGGCAACTCCCTTGTCATAAACACAAAAAGCGGTTTTGGAGCCAAAGTTGAGAGCGATTTCTCCTGATTTCTTAGAAACACCTTCGCCAAAATGAATAAACGGGGGAATACTTAACATAAATTCCATTTTACAGACCTCCCTTTTGTATTTTGCAGGTTAAATGAAAACGTTTTTTCAAAAGTGCAAAATTTCCATTTTTACGAAAAACCGCAAACAAACTTCATCCTACTCAGACCTCCTTCGAATTCTAGTGTTACAATTTTATGCCACGTTCTT
>CAYUNV010000358.1:0-2798 GCA_964446265.1 uncultured Negativicutes bacterium
TTTCGGCTTAACGCTTCTTCGTTATGTCCTTATCCTTGATTGCGAAAATGAATGGCCTCGGCAATATGAGAAGCGGAAATTTGGTCTTCATTGGCTAAATCCGCAATTGTCCGTCCAACTTTGATAATGCGGTCATACCCTCTCGCACTCAAATTCATTTTCTCAAACGCCTGCTTTAAAAGATTTTTTGCCTCCGGTGATAGTAAGCAGGTTTCTTTTAACTGCCTCCGTCCCATCTGTGCATTACAAAACAAACCATATTTTTTCAATCTGTTACACTGCCGTTCCCGAGCAGCTTCGACCCGCCGCCGAATAACGGCAGAAGATTCGGTGGATGAATTATCCGTCATCTCTTGATAATTAATCCGTGGAACATGCACATGTAAATCTATACGATCCAACAAAGGCCCAGATATTTTCTTTTGATATTGCCGAATATCATGCGTCGAACAACTGCATTCACGGTCCGGATCACCGGCCCATCCGCAAGGACATGGATTCATAGCGGCAATCAGCATAAATTTTGCGGGGAATGATAAGGAAGCATTTACTCTGGCTATAGTAACTTGCCCATCTTCCAAGGGCTGTCGCAAGACTTCCAGTACGGACCGGCGAAATTCCGGCAATTCGTCAAGAAATAACACTCCGTTGTGGCTCAACGTCACTTCTCCTGGACGCGGAATACGACCACCACCGACCAACCCGGCATCGGAAATAGTATGGTGAGGACTACGAAACGGCCGTTGCGTAACCAGCCCACTATGGCCATGCAATAGACCCGCAACACTGCAAATTTGTGTAACTTCCAGAGACTCTTCGGCTGACATTACAGGTAAAATCGTTGGCAACCGGCGGGCCAACATTGTTTTTCCCGAACCAGGGGCGCCGATCATCATAACATTATGCCCGCCGGCAGCGGCAATTTCTAAAGCTCTCTTGGCAATCAACTGCCCTTGCACTTCAGAAAAATCAACATCCGTATCATTCATGGTTTCAGAAGCAGCTTGAAAAAAGTTTGGCGATAATTTCTGAATTTCTTGTAAATGCAATACTGTTTCCGTCAGGGTTGCCGGTGCATAAACTGTCACTAAACCAGATATAGCAGCTTCTTGTGCATTTTCAGGTGCAACAATGACACTATTCGTCCCGCTCTTTCCAGCTGTAATTGTCATCGGTAATATTCCCGCTACCGCACGCAGTTTTCCTTCTAACGATAATTCACCAACAAAGACAGCGTTTTCACACTTTTCACCAGCAAGTTGCCCACTGGCTATTAATATGCCGAGCGCTATAGGCAGATCTAAGCCGGGGCTGTCCTTCTTCAAATCAGCCGGCGCAAGATTTACAATAATTCTCTGTCCCGGAAAAGTAAACCCGGAATTTTTAATTGCCGCCCGGACGCGTTCCCGTGACTCGCGAACCGAAGTATCCGGCAAGCCAACCACATCAAAACTTGGCAATCCATTTGCAATGTCAACTTCAACCGTAATCATCATTCCGTCAATGCCTTGCGTAGTTGCTCCAAGCACTTGTGCAAACAAGTGATGACCTCCCTTTTTTAGTACACCAGAAAGTGTGAAATTTTGTCTGGTGTACATAAGTGCAACCAGCGGCTTCCGCCGTCGCTGTGAAAGCTCGGCACAAGCCAGGTTTTCTAATCACCCGCCAAACGCATGCTTAATGTGATTATATTGTATCGCCATTCTTTGTCCAACGACAATTTCTACAACATCAAACCGGCATTTTGTTTCCAAATTTCCGGTATCTTTCATAAACCACAAGGCAGTTTTGATAATCTTTTGCTGTTTCCGCCAGGTTACCGCTTCTGCCGGCCATCCGTATAGAGTGCTGCGCCGAGTTTTCACTTCAACAAAAACCAGATAATCTTTTTCTTTGGCAATAATATCAATTTCCCCGACTTTGGTTCGAAAACGACGTGCTAAAATTGCATACCCCTGTTTTTGCAGATAATCGGCAGCTAATTGTTCCCCGTCTTCACCAAGCCGGAGATGATTTGTCTTTGTCATTTCTTTTTATCCTTAGAACCCGTTTTTTGATCCAACCGGTAAACGTAAGCTAAAACTTCCGCCACTGCTTTGTATAAATCTTCCGGAATTTCACGATCCAAGTCCACTGCCAACAAAACACTGGCCAGTGTTTTGTTCTGATAAATAGGCACTGCATTTTTCTGCGCAACTTTAATGATCTGCTCAGCAACAAATCCGCTGCCTTTTGCTGTAACCTTTGGAGCTTGGCCCGTCTTCATATCGTATCGGAGAGCGACTGCCTCCAATTGTTTTTCTGGTTTATCGTTACTCATCTTTCATCCTTACCAAAAACATTCACTGCAACTTCAGTTGACTTACCTTGCTCCAGCAACGCCCTAATCGGTTTGTATGACTTTCGATGGAGCGGACAGGGCCCAAAAGCTTGAAGATTTTCCATATGTTTTTTTGTTAAATACCCTTTATGTTTATCAAAACCATATTGAGGATACAGTTTATGATACTCCAATACAGCCTGGTCTCTGGCCACTTTTGCCAGAATCGAGGCGGCACTGATCGCAGGGATTTTATCATCGCCTTTGACAATCGCTTCAGCAGGAATATCGATTGCCGGTATATGTAATCCATCAACATATACCTTATCCGGTTTTATGGATAATCCTTCTATTGCTCGCTTCATGGCCAATAAATTAGCATGATGCACATTCAGTTCTTCTATCTCTTCTAACGTAGCTTTCGCCAATGACCAACTAAGAGCGGTACATTTTATTTTCTCAGCCAGTTCTTCCCGTT
>CAYUNV010000359.1:0-2794 GCA_964446265.1 uncultured Negativicutes bacterium
AATCATCATCTATCTGTGCGGCACCATCGCTTCGCATGCGTTGATATTTATGGTGATTTCGGTGTCTGTTTACCGGGTGTTTTTCGATTACAGGCAAGGGCTCTTTGCGGCGGTGTGCGGAATGGGCATACACTTTTTAGATGTGCTGTTGGTCTTAACCGGTGTAATCCCGCAGGTATCCATCCTTTATGCGACGCTAGGAAAGTCGGAATTGGGCCGGTATGCCATGCCGACGGCCGCTGCTGTCATTATCGGCGTATGTATTGCTTTTTCCACCATCAATTTGGGCATGAACAGATACTACCGGCTTAGGAAGATCCTCTCGGAAACTTGGAAAAACGATCTGGTATTCCTTGAACAATTTAGCGAGCAGGTTTCAGGCTGCAATGACGAGCCCTTCCTTTATTCCCAAACGGTAAACGCAATGGCTTATGCAGCTCCTTTTTGTCAGTCCGCCATCATCCTCTTGGTAGATGGCAAAGCGGCTGTACAAACAGCCTCAGGCTGGCATGACGAAACTCTAAGCCACGCCCTGTGCGCTCTTTTAAAAAACGGCCTGCCGGAAAATGAAATGTCTTTTACGATCGAATCTCCCGGTAAAATAACCGTACTGTGCCTGTCCTTCGAGTGTGAAACCGGTTCTCAGGCTTATATGCTCATCGGTACGAATGACCCAAAAACGCTGAATGAACACCGAAAAAAAATGCTTTCCAATATTGCACAGATTTCCGGTTCCGCCCTTTCTTCCTGCCGCCGATTGAATGATGAACGAAGTCGGGCACGTACCGATGAATTGACTGGCGTTTATAACAAGCGGTATTTCATAGAGGAATGGCCCAGATGGCATAAACGGGCTTCGGAGGAACATACGCCGCTGGCAGTCGCCATTTTTGATATAGACAACTTTAAAAGCTATAACGATACGTTTGGGCACCTAAACGGGGATAAACTTTTGATCCGCGTTGCCCAGACCATACGCATGCAGCTTCGGGACCGGGATGTCGTCGCCCGTTTCGGCGGCGAGGAATTTGTTGTAATGTTCGACAAGGCGGACCTTCAGACGGGTTTTCGTATTGCCGAACGCATCCGAAATGCGGTGCAGGAGTTGCAGGGCGAAGAGATTTTGCGTACCGTCACCCTTTCAGGAGGAATCGCTGCTCTGCCTGATGATCCAAAAGACCCTACCGCACTGCTTGAATGCGCCGACCAGCGCCTGTATCATGCCAAACGCAGCGGCCGCAATAAAACCTGTGCAGTCTTATGAACACTTTTTAAGCCCTTTTCATAATCAAAGGGTCTTTTCGTGAATAATGTGGGTCTTTTAGGTTTTGTTTGAAATGTACAAATCCTCAACTGGATTTATAGTTATTTTGCATTTGATCTTTTTAACGATTACTCAAAACCTTTTAAGTATTCCTTAGCAGTGATCACTTTGGGTATATCGTTAGTAATGGCAGCTACACGCATGGTGTCCAATTTGATTTCCTCCTTGTTTAACTTTATAAGCAGAGCTGCACAAAGCATAGCTTTGTGCAGCTCCTCAATCTATAATTTATTGTTTGAGTTACGGGGCAACATTGCTCAGGATACCTAATGCGCCTAGAGCGAAACCTGCTAGAGCTAGTAAGCCCATAACTTTATTGGCTGACCAACCCTTCTTAAGCAGATTGAAGGTAAAGAATGTAACACCCAGTGGCAGCAATCCCTTTAAAATGGCATCAAGGAAGCTGGTTTGTAAAATCATGATTTTTGCTTTTTCCGTCGCTGTTGCCGCTGCGAGTTGGATTTTGAGAGGAGTGAATACCAGGACGTTTGTTGCTACAAGGGCACCCATAACCACACAACCGAGGATACTGGCGGCAAGTAGAAGCGTATCCATCAGTCCGCCTTCCAAGAAACGAGTTACGGCGTCTTTGCCAAATTTATAGCCATACATCCACATGAAGTAGTTGATGCTGATAATACATGTTGCATTGAGCGCGACAAAGATTATTGGTGCTAATAAGTTGGCCTGCATTGCCATACCAATTCCAATGGAGAGGAACAATGGTGTCAAAATGCCCTGAATGATGGTGTCGCCGATGCCGGCAAACGGGCCCATCAAACCGGTTTTGACAGCAGTGATGGATTCAGGAGTGATTGGTCCGTCCACGCCAGTATTAGCTCGTTCCTCTTCCATGGCACAAGTAATACCCATAATAATTGTACCGACATTCGGCTCTGTATTGAAAAAGATCATATGTTTGGCCATCTCACGGCCAATCTCTTGCTTTGTAGCATACAAATCTTTTAAGATAGCGAACATCGCCATGCCAAAGGAAACAGCTTGTAGACGTTCGTAGTTATAACTGGCGTGCGAGAAGAATAGCCAGATGCCAAAAGACTTTCGGAGTTGACGCTTAGATATTGTTTTTGTATTATTTGCAATAGACTTTTCTTCATTATTCCCAATTGACTTTTCTTCCATCACCCTCACTCTTGGCCTGACACCCATTACCGCGACATAGGCGATAATAGCACCTACCACTGCAATAACGACATTGGAAAAGTTCAGGTACTTAAGAAGTAGGAAACCCACAAAGAAGAAGGGCATGGTATTGGCTTTGCCGATAATACGAAGGTTGATACAAATACCAATACAAGGAAGTATACCACCGATGGTCTGTAAACCGTTCATTGCCCAAACTGGCAGCTTTGCCACCGCTGCGGCGACCACTGTCGGGCCGAAAATACATGCTAGGAACACCGGGATGAACCCAGTGCAAAAATATATACACTGTGGAAAGACAACGTT
>CAYUNV010000360.1:0-2763 GCA_964446265.1 uncultured Negativicutes bacterium
TGATGACTTCCATACCGCTTACAGCCGGATAATTGCAGGATGCCACTAACCCACGGACCCCTTTTACCTCCACCAAACAGATCCGGCAAGCGCCTTCGGGAGCTAAATCGGCTAAGTAACAAAGGGTCGGTATCATGATGTGATTCTGGCGGCAAATTTCTAACAGAGTAAGTCCTTCCGCTGCGTCGACGATCTTCCCGTCAATGGTTAGTTGGATTGACCCCATCTTCATTCCTCCTTGCGTTGGCTTGACACTTGCAAATCAAATTTAGTACTGCTTTCTTTTCGAGAAAGCTTCCTTTTCTTCCTGCCCCATTCGCCGTTTTGTCGAAATTTTCGCAAAATTAATCGACTGCTGGTATTTTTTTCATTGCACTCCATCGGCGCAAGAAAAAGCCAACTGTTTCCATCAATAGCATACAGTTGGCTTTTTTCGGAAAGCAAATTTTTATTCATTTATCACCGGCATTTTCGAGCAATCTCTTCAATTGCATGGATTACAACCTCAATTTCCTGCTCGCTGGTGAAATAACCCGGACTGAGGCGGCAGGTGCCGCCCGGAAGCGTGCCGATGGTTTGATGCGCCAACGGCGCGCAATGGAGACCAGCACGCGTTACAATGCCAAAATCCGTTTCCAAGGCCGAACTGATTTGGTTGGGTTCCAGAGCTTCCAGGGTAAAGGAAACAACCGCGGTCCGCCTCACCCCGTCCTCAGGACCGTATACTTTCAGCCCCGGTATTGTTTTCATATTTTCCCAAAGCAATGTAGTTAATTTATGTTCTTGTTGGCGGATACATCCCAGGCCCTGGCCTAATAAAAACCGCACTCCAGCTCCCAAGCCAACAATCCCAGGGGTATTTAGCGTGCCGCTTTCCAAACAGTCAGGCATAATGTCCGGCTGCTCCATATTACGGATCCAGGATCCGGTCCCGCCTTCTTTCAACGGCCGGACGGTAATCCCCGGCCGTGCATACAGGCCGCCCGTGCCTTGCGGCCCTAAAAGGCCCTTATGGCCTGTAAAGGCCAACAGATCAATACACTGCCGATCAACATCAATCGGCAGCACACCTGCGCTTTGGGCCGAATCAACCAAAAACAGGATTTCTTTTTCCCGGCAAAGTCTTCCGACATCGGCAATAGGCTGGATAGTCCCCGTTACATTGGAAGCATGCAATAAACCGACCATTTTCGTATTAGGCCGGATCGCTTTGGCCAAATCGCGGACATCCAGCAAGCCTTCAGAGTCGCAGGGAACTACCGTCAATTCTATCCCTTGTTTCCTTAAGGCAAAAGCCGGCCGGGCAAGAGCCGCATGTTCCATGCTGCTGATAATCAGATGATCCCCCGGAAGCAAAGTTCCTTTCAGCGCTACATTCAAGGCTTCCGTAATATTCAACGCAAAGGCAATCCGCAGAGGGTCGGCAATATGAAATAATCGCGCCAGCAATTCACGGGTCTCCAGAACCATGCCACTGGAAGCAAGACTGGATTGTGTAAATCCCCGCCCCGGATTTGAACCAATATTGCGTTGAAAATAATCCATAGCCTCATAAACAGCTTCCGGTTTGGGCCAGGACGTGGCTGCATTATCCAGATAGATTTTCATTTTACTTCCACGCCTTGCCGGACCATCTCAACCCCATGGGCCGTCAAAATTTCCACGGCCCGTTTCACGTCTTGCTCCGCCAGCTGTGCGGCCAGGCCTTCACAAGACCCGCTTAATTGGCGGGGAATGGGGATCAATTTCGCGCCAATCCCTTCCCTTTTCAATATTTTTTCCGCCCGCAGGGCGTGAAAAACTGACAAAAAAGTAATGACCCACATGGCGATATTCTCCTGTTTTCCTCACCAATGATTATAGCATATTCACGATCCTATCAGGATATTTGATTTTCCTCATTGCTTATCCGCCAAAACAATCCAATCCGTTAATAGAAGCGCAGGAACGCTAAACAACCAAAGGGATAGCGGCCCCGGTCCATGAAAAGACCCAACCACTATCCCTTTGTTCCGCATTATAATCGTATTTATTTACGAATCACAATCGTATATTCGCCGCCGTCAGCGCTCCATTCCGCCTGATAATGCTTGGAATTGACAAACTTCAGTATATTTTCTTTCGCTACCGTTTCGTCAACGGTAACGCGCACTTCCGTCGCATCCTCCAGCGCATTTTTCGTTTGTATCAACGGAATCGGACAGCTTAAGCCCCGAAGATCCAGTATTTTTTGCATGGTTATCCCTCCGTCTGCAAGCTGATTTTTTCCCGCAAGCTAAAACCAATAGCCAGAGTGATGAGCAAGCCCGCTGCTACGGCAATTTGTCCGTTCATCCCTACGCCGGCCGCACTGCCGGCCGCGTTCAGGCCATGAGAAATTCCGGCGCCGGCCAACATACCCAACACGCAAAACATGGCATCCGTATTGCCTTCACCGGCCATAATCAATTGACGCAGCGGACAACCACCGGCCAAGGTCGCGGCCAGGCCAACGAGAAACAGGCCGAGAAAATTCCATATATGCATGCTGTGCGCCAGCGGCTGCTCGGCAAACCCTAGTTTGAAGAAACCAAAGTATTGATTGCCGAGGAACGCCGCTAAAAAAATCACGCCATAAATCTTCAAAAGGTAAGTATCTCTGACCAGGATAAAATCACGCAGCCCACCACTCAAACACATACGGGTTTTCCAAGCAAACACCCCCGCCATCAGCCCTAAAATCAAGCTGAGAAATACCGGCGCATGCATAGATCCCGGGCCTTT
>CAYUNV010000361.1:0-2757 GCA_964446265.1 uncultured Negativicutes bacterium
GTTGCACTTATGTACATCAGATAAAATTTATACTTTCTGATGTACCAAGAAATCGTATTTGCAAAATAAAGAAAGAGGTGAGAGGATGCAGTTTCAAGGGTATAGAAGACCTGACGGTAAAGTCGGGATTCGGAATCATGTATTGGTATTGCCGAGTGTTGTATGTGCAAACCGGGTGGCTCGGGGGATTTCACAGTCGGTTAACGGGACGACTTGGGTAGAACATCAGCATGGCTGCGATCAACTTGGGGTTGATGCAGTATTAACTTCCAACGTTCTGATCGGTCACGGTACTCATCCTAATGTATTCGGTGTAATCGTTGTCGGCTTGGGTTGTGAAACGGTTCGGGCTCAGAACATTGCGGCGGGAATCAAAAAGCAGTGTCCTCACAAACCGGTTGAGGTTGTTATCATCCAGGATGAAGGCGGATCCGTCAAGGCGACTGCGAAAGGGGCCAGTTTGGCAAGGCAAATGCTGGTTGACGCATCGACCTTGAAACGCGAGCCGATTGATGCGTCAGAATTGATTCTTGGCACAGAATGCGGTGGTTCGGATGCTTGTTCGGGAATTTCTGCCAACCCGGCATTGGGAGTTGCCAGCGATCTGTTGATCGATGCCGGCGGGACTGTTATTTTGGCGGAAACGACAGAAATTATTGGCGCTGAACATATTATTGCCAAGCGGGCCGTTAATGAGGAAGTTGCCTCACGTTGTTTCGAAGTCATCAATGCTTGTGAAACGGCCGTGAAGAAAATGGGCGTTGATATGCGTGGCGCGCAGCCTACCCCGGGCAATATCGAAGGTGGCTTGTCGTCGATTGAAGAAAAATCATTAGGCTGCATTTACAAAGCCGGTACGAAGCCGTTGCAAACGATTATTGACTATGCTGCTCCTATAACCATGAAAGGCTTGGTTTGGATGGATACACCGGGCCAAGATATTGAACAACTCACGGGAATGGTTGCCGGAGGATGCCATTTGGTAGTCTTTACTACCGGACGTGGCACTTGCTGTGGTTCACCGATTGCTCCTACGATTAAAGTAGCTACGAATACGGCGATGTTCGAGCGAATGAATGACAATATCGATTTGAATGCCGGAACGGTTATCAGCGGAACCGAAAGCGTTGAGCAAGTAGGTCAAAGAATTTTTGAAGAAATGCTGGAAGTTGCTTCCGGTAAACAAACAAAAGCAGAAATATTAGGGTTTAATGATTTTGCGATCCGGCGGATCGGACCTACGATTTAGGAGCGGAAAGGTGGTTTGCGAGTGATGAATAAGTTTCGGGCTATTGTAATGAAAGCGAATGATAATGTTGCCACTGTGGTAGAACCATTATCTCCGGGGACGACAATTGACTTGAGTGTCGGGGGCGAAATGGTATCCGTAAAGGTAGCTGAACAAATTCCTTTTTGTCATAAATTTGCTATCAAGGAAATCGCGCAAGGCGATCAAATTATCAAGTACGGCGAAGTGATAGGGCTTGCTACCCAGCCGATTCATGTGGGCCAGCATGTTCATATCCATAATCTTGAAAGCTGCCGCGGCAGAGGAGACAAGGAACCGGCTTAATTTAATGGTTATAGGTACTTAAAAGTATCTTTCGAGTAACAAAACAAAAACAGATTATCAATTTTTTGATAGTCTGTTTTTGTTTTAATCCCTTAAAGAGATGTTAGAAGGAGATGGAGTAGGATTTTTGTTTTTGTTTGTTGAACTAATAGGAAAAGGCGGGTGATGAATGATGATCGAAAAGTTCTATATTTCTACGCCCCAAATCGGTTTTGTTGATATTACCGCTGCGGTCAAAGAAGCAGTGGCGGCCAGTTCGGTAAGGGAAGGGCTGTGTCAAGTCTTTGTGCCGCATACAACGGCAGGAATCACGATCAACGAGAACGCCGATCCGGATGTTATCAAGGATTTGTTGGCTGGCTTAGAACACATGGTTCCCCAACTTTCCTATCAACACGCAGAAGGAAATTCCCGGGCACATATCCAGGCTTCCCTCCTCGGATCATCCGTTTGTATTCCTATTGAAAATAACCGATTGTTTCTGGGAACCTGGCAGGGCATTTACTTGGCTGAGTTTGACGGGCCCCGCCGCCGGACAGTCTGCGTGAATTGTGGGGGATCGTTATGAGTGCCGTTGTCTGTGAAATTGAATTGCTGATTCCGGGCTCCGGCTCGCTGAAAGCGAAACGGCATGTTATTAAAAGCATTATGGGCCGCATCAAAGCTCGCTGTAACGCTTCTGTGGCTGAAACCGGCTTTCAGGACAGTTGGCAAAGAACCGTAATCAGTGTAGCGATGGTGAGTTCAGATCACGTGTTATTGCAAAAACAGATTGAACTGATCCGGCAGATTATTTATGATAATGCAGATGCGGAATTAGTTGATATATCAACGGAGTATGTATAATTCGAAGTATTCATGGAGATGAAGCGGAATGAAACTGGATGTTGCCCTTTTACCTGGAATGGTTGCTGAAAAGGATTTATCGGACACGGTTTGTATTGTCCTGGATATTTTTCGCGCGACGACGTGTATGGTGACTGCTTTTTTCAATGGCTGCAAGGCGATCCTTCCGGTTTTATCGCTGGATGAAGCGCATGCGGTGGCGGAGCAAACCGGACCGGTTCTGTTGGCCGGAGAACGCCAATCCCTCAAGATGGATGGCTGTGATCTGGGGAACTCGCCGTTTGATTTTTGCCGGGACAAACTTGCTGGGCAAACTGTGGTTATGACCACGAGCAATG
>CAYUNV010000362.1:0-2733 GCA_964446265.1 uncultured Negativicutes bacterium
TTTTTCATCCTTATATGCACCCTTGCCGGAAAGCTGGGTAAAGCCGTCTACATATCTCAAGGCAATATCAGCCACTTTGTTTGCCGCATCTTCGGTGGACAGCAGTTGTGTATAGGTATTTTTGTCGTTTAGCCCGATGTACAATGTATATTTGACTCCCTCAGCGGTCCGGGTCCCCGGCTGTGCGGCACAGCCGGCAACTGTGAAACATAATAATATAAAATGATCATAACGTTAGCTCAGCAAAGGTAACTGTAGACGTTTTGAGGCAACACGTTAAGAGGCGGTTAAACAATTCACCTTTAAAACGACGACGGTTAAAACGATAACAGAATTCGTTGAGGTAAGCCTGCATATGTTTCTTGTCAAGACCATGAAAAGTACCGGCAATAAAGGCTTTGGCGTTTGAGATAACGGTATGGAGCCACTTTAAATGGTCGGGATTTTGCTTTGGATCAAAATCTTTGGGTTCATGCTCATAACCTTCTTTAGCAAGTTTTAAGTAAGAACGATAAGCATCACTTGAGATTTTGGACCCGGATTCAATAACAGAATGAGCAAATTCAGCCAGGGTGCCCCCTTTTACATCTGATACAACTTGCATCTTTAGGAATAAAGGATATCCTTGATTATTCAGAGACAAGCCGGCTAGAACGAGCGATTTTTCTGTCCCACGTCCACGCTTTCCACCTTCATTTGGTGCACCAAGAAAAAAATCGTCGAGTTCTACGATACCGCTAAGCATGTATTTTGAATCTCTGTCTCCCATGGCTTTACGAATTTTTTGCAACATTAGCCAAGCAGTTTTGTATGAAACACCCAGTTCTTCACTTATCGAAGTAGCAGATCGGCCACGTTTGTCATGAGCAACAAGGTAAATGGCCCAAAACCAAATCCTCAATTTAGTATGAGTCTTCTCCATGACTGTGCCTGCGGTAACGGAAGCTTGGTAGTGGCAACTGGTACACTCATAGAGGTTACGAGTAGTTATTTCATAGCAGCGATTATGGCCACACCTGGGACACTGGAATCCATTAGGCCAACGTTTTTGAAACAAGTACTGTAGGCAAGCTTCTTCAGTTGAAAACTTTTGCTGAAAATCTATCAAGTTAATCTTTTCTTGCTTAGCCACTACCATCACTCCAGAACATTAGTTTGTATAACTAGTATACCAAACACATGTTCCATGGTAAAGTGGTTACTGAGCTAAAGGGATAATCATTTTTTATAATTGTCCTGTCGCATTCTAAGTAATCAATGAGAGTGTTAGCATCTAATATCAGAATCCTTTTTCTCTCCATTTATTCACACCCATGAAGAAACAATATTCCGCATTGTTTCCAGTTCCTGCCTGAGAATTTCTGCTCCACGGCTCATGGTGATTTCATCTTCTTCAATAGCTTTACGAACCAGTCTTGATAAACGATCTTCCATAAAGTGTGATGGTGATAGGGAGTCCGGTTCCTGGGAACGCAGTGCTTCCGGCGATTGTTTTTGGAATTTATCCGGGGACAAGGCTTCCGGTTCATCCGTGATGCTTAATGTCTTGCCGGTTCTCTGCTTATATGCGCTATAGAATTTCCCCCAAATGGAATTTCCTAAACTTTCAGAAAGACGGTATAGGACAGTCTTGTAACTAACCTGATATATCCGCTTTACTTTAAACACTCGATCGACAAGGGGCAAGCCGCGAGTATCGTGCCACTCCGAATTAAAAGCTTCTTCCGGCATCAAAAAATGGGAAGCAAAGACATTTGCTTCAATCTCCTGGGCGTCGTCTTCAGCACTTTCATCAGCGTCGTAGGCGTCAAGATGGAGAAGCAAATGGCCGAGTTCGTGAGCGGCGCTGAAAATCCATCGCTCAACGGAAATTCTTTCCCAAACATTTACGATAATAGCAGGACCTCCATCCTCCTCAGCAACAGATAAACCGAAGAAACCATCCGACACAAGGCTTAGAGGGTACACTTTTATTCCGCACGATTCAAGCAGACCAGCAATATCGCGGATTGGCTCTTTATCATTAAGCTTTAACTTTTTTCTTGCCTCACGTGCTGCGTACTTAGCTTTGTCAACACCATCGGGCATCGAATATAACTTTTTGGCGAGAGCTTTAAATAGATATTCGTTTCTGTCGTTCAACAATTCTTCCAGGTAATTAAAATCATCCAGCCACCGTGCCACCTCGGTTAAAACATTGTCCCTGCTATTCATCTTTTTAGATGATCGAAATCTGACTCTCTTTAAGGTGCGGACCGGAACGAACAAGTCCTGGAGCTTTACATCAACACCTGAAGCAATATTCTGTAAGGTTGATACTTTTGGGGTTGAATTGCCGTTTTCGATGTTTCGATAAGCAATCCTTGAAATCCCGGCTAGCTCTGCTACCTGGGATTGGCTCAATCCCTTTGCCTCACGAATCCGGCGAAGGTTTGCGCCGATTATTTTTTGATCCATAAACCCCCCGTCCTTTAAAAATATTTAAATTATATATTATTATATACATAAAAACAAAAATTGTATACTTGATAATATAACTTTACAAAAAAATATTTCCAGTTTATAATGAGATTGGCAAAGAGGTTTCCAAAAAAATGAAGGGGGTGGTATGCTTCGCAGAGATTAAAAAAGTAAAAAGAACATCCTGGCCGATGCTCTTTTTACTGTGAATTTACCAAGTTTGAAAGCTGCTAAGCGGATAGAAAGGTCGGGTAACCCTGCTATCCCGCCAAG
>CAYUNV010000363.1:0-2169 GCA_964446265.1 uncultured Negativicutes bacterium
ATATATCGAAAAATTTTAGATACTTCGGCTGACGGGTTTGTTGTTGTCGATAAAGATGGTTACATTATTGATTTAAACAAAGCCTATTGTGATTTTTTGGGTTTTGAATCTAAAGAAGAGGTCATTGGAAAATACATCTTAGAAATAATAAAAAACTCTAAACTACCGGAACTTTTGCTATCGGGTCAAACGGAAATAGATGTTGTGCATAAATTTGTCGATGAGCAAGGTGGGAAAGAGCATCTAGTAGCTGTAATGCGAACTGCTGTTAGCGACGGCGACAAGGTTGTTGCAGCGGTAGGACAAGTTAAATTTTCTCGGGAAACGAGAATGCTCGCGGAAAAACTTCAAAACATGGATGATGAACTAAAGTATTACAAAAATGAATTGACGAGAATAATAGGCGCAAAATATACCTTCCCATCTATGGTCGGTTCCAGCCATAAGTTTCGGGAGGCCAAAGCGGCAGCGGAGAAAGCCGCCAAGAATGATTTCAGTATTCTGATTACTGGTGAAACTGGGACAGGAAAAGAAGTTTTTGCGACAGCAATTCATAATGCAAGTAGCCGGCGCCGGAAGCCGTTTATTCGAATTAATTGCGCGGCCATCCCAAGTGAACTCCTAGAATCCGAGCTTTTTGGCTACGAGGATGGTGCCTTTACCGGGGCGAAAAAGGGAGGCAAACCAGGGAAATTTGAAATGGCTAACGGTGGGACGCTGTTTTTGGACGAAATTGGGGAATTGCCTCTTAACATGCAGGCCAAGCTTTTACGGGTCTTGCAGGAAAAGGAAGTGGAGAGGGTTGGAGGTTTTCATCCAACACCGATTGATGTCCGTATACTGGCCGCTACAAACCAAAACTTGGAAGAACGGATACGAAATCATACTTTTCGTACAGATCTTTATTACAGGCTGAATGTAATTCAAGTAAGGGTTCCTCCATTAAGAGAGAGACCGGAAGATATAAAATTATTTATAGATATCTTTTTGGCCGAGCTTTACGAGCATTACGGTACTCAAAAACACATAGCATCATCAACGTTGAAATTACTTCAAGACTATGATTGGCCGGGGAATATTCGCGAACTCAAAAATGTTATTCAACGAGCATATGCCATGAGCGATAACGGTCAAATTTTAGATACACATTTGCCGTCCAATATTGTTGGCAAAATTCACGTCAACAAGCTTTCGCCAGAGGGTAAATCGTTGGACAATATTTTGGGCGAAGTAGAGAAAGAAATATTGTTGAACTGTCTGAAAAAAAATAGTTACAATTGTCGGGCGACAGCTAAGGAACTAGGCATTCACCGGAGTACGTTATATAAAAAATTTGAAAAATTTAATATAGATGTCCCAAGAATTGATTGATAATTTAACCAATAGGTCGTAAAGAAAAGACATGTCTCCATTTGGAGACATGTCTTTTCTTTATTAAGACCATTGGTGCTTCAGGAGAGTGTCGCCAAATGGCGACAGGGGTAAAATGTGGCCAGTCCCAGAAAACCTGAAAATACTAGAGTTTCAGCGAGATTATACTTGGCATAAAACTTGCTTTTAAGATTAGCGATGCTCGCGACATCGATAAAATACGGGGAGGTTTTAGGCTGGATGGAAGTTTTAGGAATAGTGCTTAGCTTGTTTCTCTTGATGTTCTTCGCGTACCGGGGATTTTCCGTCATTTTGTTTGCACCAGTTTTTGCTTTGCTGGCCGCTGTTAGTCAAGGGTTGTCTCCGATGCCGGCATACACTGAATTATTTATGGGCAAAGCCGTTACCTTTATTAAGGCGTTTTTTCCTGTCTTCATGTTGGGTGCGGTGTTCGGCAAAATCATGGAAGATACAGGTCTTGCCAAAGCAATTGCTCATGCCATCATTCGTGGTCTCGGCAAGAATAGGGCAATATTTTCGGTTGTACTAGCTTGCATAGTTTTGACCTACGGCGGCGTTAGTGTTTTTGTTGTCGTATTTGCGGTGTATCCTTTTGCAGCCTCCCTGTTCAAAGAAGCCGATATTCCCAAACGCCTGATTCCAGGGTCAATAGCGCTGGGGTCATTTACTATCAGTATGGATTCGATGCCGGGCACGCCGCAAATTCAAAATATTATCCCCACTAACTTTTTCGGGACGAATGTTTACGCAGCACCAATTCTTGGGACATTCGGCGGG
>CAYUNV010000363.1:2179-2705 GCA_964446265.1 uncultured Negativicutes bacterium
GAGTACCGGCGCAAAACGGCCCAGGCAGCCGGCGAAGGTTACGGTGAAGGACATACTAATGAACCTGTTATCCAAGAAGATTTACAGCTTCCCGACTGGAAACTGGCGATGCTGCCACTCCTATCCGTTTTAGTTGTTAATTACGTTATGACAAATATGTTTGTTTGGAGCGACGCTCTACTTGCACCGTTTGCCGCAATGAAATTGCCTCTTATTGTGGCGAGTGTTAAACAGGTTGCGGCTATATGGGCGCTTATCATTGCTGTGGTAGTCGGTATAGTATTGGCCTTGCTGCTTGGGTACAAGAACTTGCCCAAGGGTGGTTTGGCAAAGGCATTGAATGTAGGCGCTATAGGCTCGTTACTGGCAATTATGAATACCGGCTCTGAGGTGGGCTATGGTAACGTGATTGCCGCCCTTCCCGGCTTCAAGTCAATTGCTGATGCACTGCTTGGTTTGCATATCGGAAGCAGTCCGTTAATCTCAGAAGCAATAACGGTAAATACGCTTGCCGGGATCACCGGCT
>CAYUNV010000364.1:0-2673 GCA_964446265.1 uncultured Negativicutes bacterium
CGGGAAAGCAGGAATTTTCCAGCCTTTCATATCCTGTACAACTTCCTTGCCGACAAGACCGTTAATAAAGCCCGGACTTTTTACAAAAAATGTTCCTCCGGGCACCTCCAGATTCCCAAGCAGCATATTGGTAATCACGATCGCCCGCCGCAGGTCAAATTCTTCCGTCGTAAATTGCGTGCGCCAGCCCCAATCGACAACCGCTTTCGGTTTGGCTGCAGCCATCTCTTTGGCAATACGCTCAATATCATTTGCGCGGATCCCGGTTTCCTGTTCCGCCCAAACCGGCGTATATTCCGTCACCGACGCCTTAAGGGCATCGAACCCTTCGGTGTATCTGTTCACAAAATCCTCATCATACAGCTTGTCCCGGATCAACACGTGATTAATCGCCAGCATCAGCGCCAAATCCGTTCCCGGTTTGATCGGGTACCACTCATGCGCCTTCATTGATGTCACCGAATAACGCGGATCGACCGATACCAGCTTGGCCCCTTTAGACATTGCCGACATAACCCCGCGCGCCTGAGCCACATGAATTCCTTCAAAATGATTTCGGCCCAGCGACAGCAAATACTTTACATTGCCGTAGTCGATCCCCAATGCCGCTGTGCCGAAGGTTGCCTCCAAAGCGACGGTACGGGCTTGCGGACAAGTTGCTTCGTGCGTAAACGTATTTGGCGTCCCGAACGCGCGAGCCAACGTGACCATGTAGGCCATATGGGTTCCGCCCCGATTGGCAAACGCTATTGCCTCCGGTCCATATTGCCCTTTAATATTCGCCATTTTTTCGGCAATATACGAATAAGCCTCTTCCCAGCTCACCTCGCGCCATTTGCCTTCGCCCCGTTCTCCGCTTCGGATCATGGGCTTTTGAATTCGTTGCGGATCATACAACTGGGAAAATCCCGATCCGCCTCTGGCACAAACCCTGCCGCCCGTTGCCGCCCAATCCGGATTTCCATTAATCAGCACCGTTTTACCATCGACGACTTTTGCCTGTATGGGACAACGTGAAGTACACATTTCACAATAACTTCGGGTAAACTCCGTGCTCCCTTCCAGACTAGCTCCCTCCACCCAAGACATCATCTTGGGCAAAGCCGGTACCGCCGCAATACTTGCCGCTGCTGCACCGGATAATTTTAGAAATGTCCTGCGTGTAAATTGCCTGCTCATTTCCGTCCCTCCCGTCAATTGAAATTGTTTCTGTTCATCATCGCTAAACAGCAACATGCTCCGTAATCATTGCTAAAATTACACGTATCTTCTATTTGCATCAATACGGTAAGACAGCCTCCCTTCTGTCCTATTCCGACCAAATGTACTAATTGTACTAATACATTAATACAATTAAACGTGAAAATAAAAATTCCTGCTGAACAACAAGAATTTTTTTAGAAATTTATCAGAATTAGAAAACAAAAAAAGACTTGTGCAGTAAAAAGAAAACTCAACTGCATCAAGTCTTGATTGCAAAAGCCAACTATACATTTCAGCGCGTTTCAGACGAAGAATCAGCGCCGCATTCCGTCTCTACAGATCCGACAGCACTTTTACTGACGGCAAGCAACGAACCTAAATTCAGGGAGTCGGCTACGCCAGAAGGGGTAACAACCAACCCGCCTTTTTCCTTTAATCCTTCATAAAGAATATTCATCGCCCGCAACTGCAATGCGATGGGATTATTTTCATACACAGCCGCAGCCGCGGCAAAACGATGGGCGATTTCCGTTTCTGCCGTTCCCAAAATAATTCTGGCCCGTCGTTCCCTCTCCGCTTGTGCTTCCTTACTCATCGCATCCTGAAGATCTTCCGGTATAATTACATCCCTTATTTCAACAGACTGAACGGTGATCCCCCAAGGTTCTGTGCGCTGATCAATAATCTCCTGCAATACTTTATCCAACCTTTCTCTCCCAGATAAAATATCCGCCAGCAGGGAGCGTCCAACAACATCGCGGAGCGCAGTTTGCGCCACCCAGGCAACCGCTTCCTGATAATTTTCAACCTCCAAAGCAGCTTTTTCCGGATCCCATACCATCCAAAATAAAATTGCATCCACATTAACCGGTACAGTATCTTTCGTCAACGTCTGCTCGGCAACAAATGGTGTCGCCACTACCCGTTGGTCTATCCAATAAGCTACCGTATCGATGACCGGAATTACCCAGAAATGGCCCGGCCCTCTCAAACCTCGATATTTTCCCAAACGTAAAACAACTGCTTTTTCCCATTCGGCAGCAACCCGGATCATTAAGCCAGGAACAAACGACAGCAGCATCATAATTGCCAACAACCACAGTTGCTCACTGACGATGTAGACCACAATGCTAATGGCAAACAGAAAAAGAACCAGTGTAAGCGGAAGCCAACATACCACTTTATGTTTCGGCCCAATCGGTCGCTTGAGTTCCACCTCAAATGCTGGTTCCTTTTTTCCGGTCATTACCGCACCTCTTATTCTTTATCGGTCATTTTTGTTCGCCGAATGTTTTCAATCACTGCCAGAACATCATCAATGGTAAAACCCATGTTGGCAGTTTCTACCAATAATTGTTCCGCCAATTGTTCCATCTTAGCCATTTTTTTATAGTCAATTTCAGTCGATAGAGTGATAAAAGTTCCCCGCCCCTGTTGGGTGGAAAGTACTCCTTCCCGCTCCAGCTCTGC
>CAYUNV010000365.1:0-2648 GCA_964446265.1 uncultured Negativicutes bacterium
TGAGATGATCATGCCGGGCGACAACGTTGACATGGTCATCAAGCTGATCACCCCGATCGCAATCGAAGAAGGTCTGCACTTCGCTATAAGAGAAGGCGGCCGTACGGTCGGCGCGGGCGTCGTCTCTGGCGTCATCGAATAACAAAGACAAAACACGAGGAGAGCGGCAAGCCGCTCTCCTTTTGTTTGTAAGACCAAACAAGAGGAACCGCTACGGCAGGAGGAATCGAATCCCGCCCGGTACAAAAGGACACAGTTCATAGCAACCTGTGTACCTGTTGATGGTAGTTTGAGCGCAAATATTATTGCGATCAAGCTACTAATACTTGTAAGAAGATATTGAAATTATTAAGATATTGATTATTATTAGTATATAAATGAATAATTGGCAAACATAGTGAAAACTATGGACGCAAAGCTATAGGGCCTAAAAAATATGGCAGCCAGCTGCAACTGTACGGTTGCGAAGCCGTATTTTTTTTGTCGCATATAGCATCTCCGGGGCAAGGTGATAATTTGAAAAGGAGATATGTAGAGTATGACGAACAACTCTAAGCTCGCAGCTTCCGTAATTATAAGTTTTGTGACATTGGTGGTTATATTCATTATAGGTTTTTTGACGAACAATACGGATATATTATATGAATTAACTTTATTTACTAATTTTTGTTTATGTATTATATTACTTACTGTATTATTGATTTCAATAATAAGAAACATAAAATGGTTATTGGCACAAAGATATTTGAAAAAACATGGATTTAGAATAAATATGCTTTTTATCGCATTAAATTCGTCACTTTTTGTGGACGCTATTTCTAAGAAGTTTGCCATCAAAACTAAAAATGAAAAAGCTAAGATTTACAAATTTTCAGATTTACAACAATTTGTATTGGATGAATCAGAAGAGCCTGGTTACGGAAAAGTTTCTTTAAATATTCCAGCAACCATTGTCGGATCTATCATCGCAGTTTTTGCAGGCGTTGGTTTTTATTCATTTCGTCGCGAACGTTGCATTTATTGCACTAAATTTCATATAAAACTAATTGTTAAGGGATCCAATGAATCAACACTTTCATTTGATCTTGTTAAACGCAAAATTGATGAACGAAGCAAAAGATATAAAGCAATATTGAATAAAGCATTAGAGGCAACTGATATATTGGAATACATACAATCAGATTCAAGCAACCAAATAAAAACATGTAGATCTGCGGATTATTCATAAAACAATATATGATAACTATAATTTACATATTACCGGGGTACGAAAATGTGGAACAAGCCTACCTATAAAAAAAGAAAAGAATATGCGCTCTATACAGGAATTTTATTCTGTTCCGACTCTGTACTTTATGGATATTTAACTTATCAACTTAATCTATTTTTCCCCGATCATCCTATAAGCGTATTGCAGGGAATGATAATGGGTGGTTGTTTTCTTGGAGGGCTATGCTCCGGCGTTATTCTCTTCAGCCGCTTACTCTCCCAAATGCCCACCGCAGTAAAAATACTTTGTGCCGTGTTTTTTATGTTCACGATACTATTTATAGAAATAATTGGTGTTTTCCCCCTTATCCCTTATTACGTATATAACATGGTGATGTTGATAAAAGAAAAGCGGAACCAGCAAATTGTGCAGGAAATCATGTAGCCAAATCAGGAAAAGACAGACTAGTTTATTGTTGGATTGCCCGTATAAGTTTGAACATAAAATCGGATTAGAAAAAGCGCGGGTGGCCGCGTTTTTCTATTTACTCGGTCCATATGGGTCTGTCTCCGCGGTGGGAATCCCGCCCATCGCCCCTTTATTGATGGGGCTCCTTCTGGTCGCTGCCGCTCTGTCCGTAAGGACGGTGTTCTTACGAACTATCTGGCTAAAACGTTTCACCGGAACGTTTTTTAAACGCTTCGCGTGAATGAGGATAACTGCGGAAGGCGAACATAGCCCCACGCAGTGGCCGTTTGAAGGGGGTTAGGGGATTGGTAAGGGGCCAAAGGGGGAAAATCGGAAGTCCCCCTGGCCCCTTACTAAAAGAAAATGCTATAACTGTCTATGATTAAAAACTTGTTTCAATGAAGGAATTGTTTAAAGACATGGAAAAACTTGACTATTTTCATTTAAAAGCATACTTTACCCTTGCATCTTCTAAAAATTGGCGGGTATGAACAGAAAAAAAGCCCTTGCAATTAGTACAATTGACGGATATAATAATCAAGCGTCTGTGTAGTCAGCGCGATTTTAGGGTTGAAGCGGAAGGTTGCCGGCAGCGGCATTGCCGGGTAATTTCCGTGGACCAGGTCCGACAAATCGGACGGCGGATGCCATACCGCCCAAAAAAGAAGAAGCGGCACACGTGGCAACGTGTACATGGCAACGAAACAAGGAGGATTATCATGCCGAGCCAAAAGATTCGTATTAAGCTCAAAGCCTACGATCACAACCTCATCGACCAGAGCGCCGAGAGAATCGTAGACACCGCAAAACGGTCGGGCGCCAAGATTTCAGGCCCCATTCCGCTGCCTACCGACAAGGAGATCGTCACTGTCCTGCGCGCGACGCACAAGTATAAAGATTCCCGCGAACAGTTTGAGATCAAGACGCACAAGCGTATCATTGATATTCTGGATCCGACGTCCAAAACGGT
>CAYUNV010000366.1:0-2626 GCA_964446265.1 uncultured Negativicutes bacterium
TCATCTTTCTACTTGTAATATTTAGATCATGTGAGACAAAATAGTTTATGCTTTAATTTTGGCATTCACTGCCGCAGCAACCGCACCCGGCTCTTCTTGGAAAATTCCAATCGGCATTATATTCGGGTTCTTGATGATCGGTTGGAAGTCCATCTGCTGTAAAATATCTTTTTCCAGATCGATACCCGGCGCAATTTCTATCAGTTCTACGCCTTCCGGTGTCAATTCGAAAACGGCTCTTTCAGTGACATACAGGACCGGTTGTTTAATGTTTTGCGCATATTTGCCGCTGAACGTAATTTGCTCCACTTTGGAAAGGAATTTTTTGTTTTTGCCTTCCTGTACAATATGGAGCTTGCCGTCTTCCACTTTTACTTTCAAACCACCGGTTGTAAAGGTTCCGACAAAAACGGTCTTTTTCGCGTTTTGGGAAATATCAATAAATCCGCCAATACCAATCGGCTCGCCGTTAATTTGGCTGACATTTATATCGCCGGTCGGGTCAACCTGGGCCAATCCAAGAATGGCAACGTCAATATTACCACCATTGAAGAAATCAAATTGGTGACCCATTTCCACGATGGCTTCCGAATTGTAGCAGCAACCGAAATCATGCATGCCAGCCGGCACGCCGCCCAAATGGCCAGCTTCGGTAGTCATTGTGAAGAGATGAGCAATTTTTTCTTCGGCACATACTGCTGCCGCGATTTCCGGAATACCAACACCGTTATTAATAACAGCGCCTGGGAATAATTCCATATTCGCCCGTCTGGCAATAATCTTACGTTCTGTTAGCGGTTCTGCCGGAATCGAATCCATCGGAACCTTTATATCGCCGGCATAAATCGGATTGAAATACGTCTGCCCGGTTTGGAAATGGTTCTCTGCTTTGGCTACTACCAAATAATCCACAAGAACTCCAGGAACTTTTACTTCTTTTGGATGTAAGGTTCCTGCTTTTACAATATGTTCTACTTGCGCAATAACAATGCCGCCGCTGGCTTTCGCCGCTTGTGCACACGACAGTTGTTCGAGATGATAACCCTCTCTGTACAAGGAAATATTGCCTTTTTCATCGGCAACCGAACCGCGGATGATTGCAACATTTAGCTTAGGCACTTTGTAGTAAAGCCAGTCCTGCCCTTCCAAATTAACTACTTCTACCAAATCTTCACAAGCTTCGGTTCTTGCATTCAGTTTGCCGCCGCTGCCGACACGAGGATCGACAAACGTTCCTAAACCGACTTTCGTAAGTATTCCCGCTTTACGAGAAGCAATGTTACGAGGCATCGTCGTCATAATCCCTTGGGGAAAATTATACGCTTCCATTTGATTGGCCTGCACCATTTTTGTCCAAGCAGGTCCGCAGCCTTTGAAATGACCGCCAACGGCTCTTTTTACCAAACCTTCATGCGCTAAGTGAGCGTAACCGCGAGTGGCGCGATTGCCTATTCCCGAAGGATAGTAAAACGTCAAGTCGCGCGGATGTCCGCTCTCTTTAAAACTACTCTCAATCGCCATGGCCACTTCTTCCGCAAATCCGCCCAAAGTGATCCCCGGAGTATAAATTATATCCCCATCATTAATTTGCTTTACTGCTTCTTCCGCGGTAACTATTTTCGGCATGTTCTCACTCCTTGTTCAATTATTCAATGTTCAATTGTGCTTATTATATTTGAAGTTCCTGCTGCGTTTTATACACCGATTATTTATTGCAGTAAACCGGTTTCCGTTTTTCTGCGAACGCTTTCAAACCTTCTTTTTGGTCTTGCGTCGAGCAAATCATTGCAAAGCAAGTTTTTTCCATTGCCGTCCCGCAATCCAAGCCCATGTTAGCGCCATAATTAATGGCTTCTTTCGCAAATTTTAATGCCATAGCCGGCATTGCGATTAACTTGGACGCCATTTTTTTTGCTTCTGCCAAAACTTCAGCATCGGCTACAACTTGGTTAACCAAACCTATTGCCAACGCTTTGTCCGCTTTCACCGGTTTCCCAAAGAAGATCATTTCTTTAGCCGGGGAGGCGCCAATCAATCTGGCTAAACGTTGGGTGCCGCCGCCACCCGGGAAGATTCCCAAAGTAACTTCCGGAAGGCCAAACAAGCTTCCTTCACCGGCAATCCGGAAATCAAAAGCCAACGACAATTCGCAGCCGCCGCCGAATGCCGGACCGTTCATTGCAGCAATCGTAGGAATAGGCAGTGCTTCAATCCGGTCATGCAGATGGTGCGCACTGCTGACAATCCGGTATCCTTCCATCGGATCAGCAGTCATCATTTCTGTAATATCAGCGCCAGCGGCAAAAACCTTGCTGCCACCGGTAACAATAAGCGCGCGGACATTAGGATCGGCTTCAATAATATCTAAAGCTGCTTCTATGTCATCGTTTAATTCTGTGCAGAGCGCATTGAATGCTTTCGGGCGATTTAGGGTAATAATAGCCAACCCATCTTCTTGTTGTTCGAAAATTATGTTTTTAAATTCCATGGTTTTACCTCCCTCACTATTTTGCTGCCATATTTAACACATTTTTCAGGTTAAAAGGCCTATCTATGTAAATAGGCCTTTTAACAAATTACTTACGCAAGGATTATTCTAAGACCCGTTTTTTAACGTGACTAGTTT
>CAYUNV010000367.1:0-2589 GCA_964446265.1 uncultured Negativicutes bacterium
TGCCAGATGCAGAAGAAGAAATCATCGAAAAAATTGAAAACAATAATACGCAATTACCTTCCATCACAGCAATGTTGGAGGCAGGACTTGATGCGCAAGGTATGATTGAAAAAGTATTTGCCGGCTTGCCGATCTTGTACGGCGGCACAACTCCGCTAAAATTTCAATGCCGCTGCAGTCGAGAACGGGTTGAAAAAATGCTGATCAGCCTTGGCGAAGAAGAATTGAAAAAATTGATCAATGACGAAAAAGCGGAAATTAAATGCCATTTCTGCAGCCAATTTTACCATTTTGACCGAAGTGAATTGGAAAGTTTATTAGAAGAAGTAAAAAATATGCCCAAATAGCTGAAAGATATCTAATTTTCAGGAAGGAGCGTGGAGGATTTGCCGGAAATATGTGGTGATCTTGAAGGAATACGTAAAGCATGGAAAGAAGAATTAGAAACACTTTATGACTTTATCATTCCCTATGGTCAAACAGCAACAGAAGAAATGCTTACCGTTATGGCAAAAATAACTAACGCATTAGGCCGTGAAATTGCAGTCTATGTCAACCGGAGAGGACAAATCATTCAAGTTGCTGTCGGTGACACACGCACCGTAACTTTACCAATTGCAGAAGGCCGTCGATCCTCCAGCCGACTGAGCGGGATTCGCTGCATTCACACGCACCCCCAGGTTAGCAGCCAATTAAGTAATGTAGACATTGCTACGCTTAAAAATATGCGGCTGGATTTAATGGCAGCTATAGGCATTGATTCCGTGGGAAATCCTGCAGAAATTTCGGTTGGCTTCATTTCCGGATACAATAAGGATGAACTGGAAGCGCAAACGGTCGGACCTCTTTCGATCGAAGAATTCATCGCGATAGACCTTAATTATTTAGTCTCCTATCTGGAACGTTGCCTGAGTTCACAAACGACTACCTCGTTATTAACAGAAAAAGAAACAGCGCTATTGATCGGAGTTGATTTTCCGCATAACGTTTGGTCAGCGGAAGACTCTTTGGCGGAACTTGCGCAATTAGCAGAAACCGCAGGCGCGTTGGTTGTTGGCAAGGTCATTCAAAAGAGGAACCATCCTGATCCCGGACTATTCATCGGCAGTGGGAAAGTCGATGAAATTCGGCTTCTTCAACAGGAATTAAACGCAAACCTATTAATCTTTGATGATGAATTATCTCCGGCGCAGCAAAGGAATTTAGAAAAAGCTTTTGGCGTAAAGATCATCGATCGGACCGCCTTAATATTGGATATTTTTGCCCAGCGGGCTCATTCCCATGAAGGAAAATTGCAAGTTGAACTGGCTCAATTGCGTTATAATTTGCCCCGATTAGGCGGGCAGGGGTTGGTCCTTTCACGTTTGGGAGGCGGCATTGGCACTCGTGGTCCAGGGGAAACCAAACTAGAAGTTGATCGGCGCCGCATCCGAACCCGCATTCATGAAATTGAAACACAAATTTCCCTGTTGCGCAAACACCGCAACCTTCACCGTGAACACCGTCAAGCCGTAAAACTCCCTAATATCGCTTTGGTTGGTTATACGAATGCCGGAAAGTCAACCCTGCTCAATTATCTAACAGCCGCCGGCGTATTGGCGGAGGACAAACTGTTTGCTACACTAGATCCTACCACTCGATTAATAAAACTTTCCAACCGGCAGGAAGCGTTATTAACTGATACGGTTGGTTTTATCCATAAACTACCGCACCAATTAATTGCTGCCTTTCGCGCCACTTTAGAAGAAGTGATTCATGCAGACTTACTCTTGCATATTGTTGACGCCAGCCATCCACGCTACCAGGAACAAAGTGATGCCGTATTCCATGTCCTCCGCGAATTAGGCGCTGAATCAAAATCCATTTTGACAGCGTTTAATAAAATTGATCAAATTGATAATGAGTTTGTGAAAGAACGTTTAACACGACAGGAAGGCAGTGTCGCAATTTCCGCACTGACCGGTCTAGGCATCGATAATTTGCTGGCAGCAATCAGCACGGCTTTACGCCAAAAAACGGTTGATGAATTATTGAAAATTCCTTATGATTGCAGCAGCATTTTATCGGATTTATACGATACCGCAACTGTCCAAAACGTGGATTACCGGGATGACGGCATTTATGTAACAGCAGCCTTGTCGCCGGAGCAACGGGGACGTTATAAAACCTATTGCCTTGAAACTAATATAAGTGGAGATGAAGAATAAATAATGAGTTTGTTTTCTGAAGAACTAAATTTAGCCAAAGACCGTGCAATGCTTCAATCCCAATCGTTCTTTGCTTCTATTGACGATATTGCGCAATATAATACAAGCCGCATTCTTGAAATTTTTCGCAAACATCAAATTTCTGAGTATCACTTTCGTACCACTTCAGGTTATGCGTATAATGACGCTGGACGCATTAAGCTGGATGCAGTATGGGCTGATATCTTCGGCGCTGAAAAAGCGCTGGTACGAACACAATTCGTATCAGGAACACATGCTTTGGCCACCGTTTTATTCGGTATTTTGCGGCCAGGCGATGAGCTTGTATCTATTACCGGAAGCCCTTATGATACAATGCAAACTGTAATCGGTCATACTCATC
>CAYUNV010000368.1:0-2288 GCA_964446265.1 uncultured Negativicutes bacterium
ACTCGGCGACTATGCGCATAGGCAATATAGAGGATGGTTTTGACCTTGAAGCTGCGAAAAGACTTCTAAATATCGGGCAGATATCTGAAAATAAGTGCAAAAATTGTTGGGCGTTTCGGCTATGCACACAGTGCGCTATCTTTGCTGATGACGGCTCTTCTTTGTCGTCGAAGCAACGGCTGGCGCGATGTGCCGATGACAAGCACGCGTTTGAAGAAGATCTGAAGGATTATTGTTCTCTGCTTGAATTAGGCTTTGAGTTTGAGGCCGAAGCGAACAAAGGCCGCTATATTGGAGAAGATCATGCGAAATAAAGCGCTTGTATATCCCTTTGATCAACAGTTTTTGCCTCTTATTGAAACAAAGAGTTTCCCCGAAGACTTCGAAATAGCGTTCTGTATTTCACCAAAAGGGTGGGGTTTCACAGGAAGGGATATTGGATACACAGCTTACGCCGAGGATCAAGGCCTCTTGATCACAGATGATTTTGATGCAGCGTTGTCTGAAGTTGACGTTGTGATTTTTTGTTCCTATCAAAAACACCTTGACAGGGAAAAAAGTATTCTACCTAGAATTTCACACTCCATAGCCCAAAGAAAAACTATCTATTGCTGTCTATCACTAAGCCCCAGCGAGCGTAATCAATTTATAAGCGAATCAAGAAAAAGAAACGTAGACTTTCTGTACTTTGGCAACGATCTTCTTGATATCCCACTGCCGTTTGATCAAGTGAACATTCTGGGAAATTCTCTTTACTACTAAAATTCGCTCGATATATGCGCCAACATGGATATACTGTTTCAACAATAACTTCAAAAGAATATGCATCTTTTGCACAAGAACATCCTTTGCCTTCATTTCTTTTTGGCAAAGAGTTCTCCGAATCGGATAAAATTTTTCTTTACAATGCCTATGTAAAATACATACAAGAGACAGAGTCTCCTGATCTTATTATCATTTCCATTCCTGGAGGGCTTCTCCCTCTCAGTAATACCGACAGCGCTTGGTTCGGAATATCTGCCTACGAGATCACAAGGGCTGTCACGCCAGATACCTCTCTACTTATAACATTTTTCGACAATTTTAAAAAGCAACATATTGATGAAACTGTTTCGATGTTCAACAGTAGGTTCTCTCTTAATATAAATGCGATATTCATGACAAATTCTATGATTGAATTCTCTGAAGATACATATATTTCATACATCCCAAACGAAATAATTGAATCGAGTGCTATGGATGTCCACAATTCCACTCCAATTTTCAATATCAGAAATACAGAGACTATGTTTTCATATATACATGACATATTAGCACAGTTCACACCAACAACAGCATTTTAAATAAATACAAGGAGTGACAACATGAAAACGCACACAAAAGAAGAATTAACAGCCACAATTGTTGAAATAATAAAATCGAAAAAAAAATTCGACACCTCATTCGACGGCTATAAGACAAGCCATCTTTTCGGACAAAAGTTAGGTTTGCAAGCCCGAGAACTTATATGGCTCCTTTTCACTATTCAGGACAAATTTTCCATATGCATCCAACAAGAAGACATCCTTAATAATTATTGCTACACAATAGATGGCTTAGCATCTTTGATCCAAAAAAAGTGCCTCACGAATCAACATGAATTGCATCGACAAATCGAACCTCAAATAACAAAGAATTAATTATCTTCCAAAAAAAATGCAACAAACTTAAATATCATAAGTACAGACAAATATCTAAACTCAAACTGGCATGCATGGATGCATTTAGCAAAATTCCTGTAAGATATGGTTCCTAAGAAAATAAAATTGGTGCTCCTGACAATTCTGGCGATAGCTTTCGCTTGGATCATATTCACTCATTACTTTTCCACAGCATCGAAAAATGTGCATTACCTAACAGAAACTGCGACAAGAAGTACCATAGACAAGAAAGTTATCGCTACAGGAACAATCGCCGCATCCCAGCTAGTAACAGTAGGATCACAGACATCAGGTCAAATAAAGAAAATCTACGTCCTATTGGGTGATACGATAAAAAAAGGGCAACTCATTGCGGAAATAGATGCGACAACGCAAACAAACGATTTGAATACCGCTCGTGCGCTCTTAAAAAGCTATGAGGCACAGCTTGAAGCAAGAAAAGCTTCCCTGGAGATTGCACGTGCACAGTACGCACGAGAATCAATTCTGCGAAAAAGTGAGGCAAACTCGCAAGAAAGTTTTGAAAATGCTGAGAATGCATGGAAAAAAGCAAAAGCTGATGCAGCTGAAACTGAAGCCCACATTTTG
>CAYUNV010000368.1:2298-2588 GCA_964446265.1 uncultured Negativicutes bacterium
CGACACTGCAAAAGCCAATCTTGACTACACAAGAATCACTGCCCCAATAAATGGCGAAGTCGTCTCAATTCCTGTCGAAGAAGGCCAAACTATAAACGCATCCCAAGTAACTCCGATAATTGCCCAACTTGCCGATTTAAGCTTCATGAATATAAAAATACAAATTTCTGAAGCAGACATAACCAAGATCCATCCTGCAATGCAGATATTTTGTTCGATACAATCTGACACTAAAATAGAAAAAAAAACGCTTCTACGCTCAGTCGAAACAGCTTACACAGCAACAACAA
>CAYUNV010000369.1:0-2580 GCA_964446265.1 uncultured Negativicutes bacterium
CTTTTAATTACTAGATTTTCTGCTTTAAATGTCTGGAACTTAATTGCATCGGCACCAGCTTTAGCGGCAATATCAACCAACTGTTTAGCTATATCGATAGAACCATTATGATTAACTCCCGCTTCAGCAATGATATAAACATGTCCACTCCGCATTATTTATCATCCCATTTCAAAAAAACGTTTCATCAGTAACTTTTTGTAATCCGGAATCTCCTTTAAAAGACAAACGATTCTTTCAGAACTTTTTCCATCTCCATAGGGATTAACAACATCAGAACAATCCAATTGAAATGCTGCTTCAATCGCATTTAAAATACTCGCTGCATGTGTTTGACAATCAATAACCGATTTAGCCTTTAGCCTACCTTGCTGACGTTTTCCTATGTTTACTGTAGGCTTACGGAAGGATGGAACTTCGTACAGCCCACTTGAAGAATTACCCACGACGGCATCTACATGTTTTATAGCGCTAAGATATCGTATTTGACCTAAAGAAGTAAATACTTTAGCATTTCGATGTTCTCTCACATAATCATCCATCATGCGAATTAAAATACGGCCATCAGTATCTGAGTTCGGTTTAGTAAAAATAATACCAACGTCATCACCTAGTACCGTGAGAGCCTGCAGTAATTCGTGAAATTGTTCGGCCGATGATTGCTCACTCAACGTTACTGGATGAAATGTCACTAATACATTTTTATTACGGAACGAAAAGTTTAGTTGAGTTGCTAGTTCTGCCTTATCGAGCAATCGCAATCGTCTAACATTATCTAAGCCTGGACTACCAACGTTAAAGACGTATTTTGGATTCTCACCTAGTTGACAAACTCTTCTTTTTGCAATTTCATTAGTAACAAAGTGTAGATGAGACATTTTTGTAATACTATGTCTGATTGCTTCATCAAAAGCGCCTTCTGTCGTGTCACCGCCGGCAATATGGGCGACTGGAATACGAGCAATTAGTGCCGCTTGGACTGCAGAGAGTATCTCATAGCGGTCACCTAAAACAAGTAGCAAATCAGGATGTAACACGGCTAGGGTATCTGCAAATCCAATAACACCTAACCCTATGGACTTAGTAATTCCCACAGGGGTATCACTTGAGAGCAGCATTTCAACTTTTTGGTTTATCAGAAATCCGTCTTCTTCAATAAGCCTATAAGTCAGCTGAAATTCAGGAGAAAGATGCATACCTGTCGCAACAATCTGCAATTCCAGTGCAGGATCGTCCTGAATCTCTCTCATTAGCCAGTAAAGTAGTCCATAATCAGCGCGTGTTCCCGTTATGATGCATATTTTTCTCATATTGTTCACCGAAATAAGTTATAGTAAATTAGCACTGCTAGGTAAATTAATCAACCTTGCTTCAATATCTTCTGCTGTTTCGAGATTCATTCGAGGGCAATTATGATACATTGATAATTTGTGCATCAATGTCCATGCAGGTCTTGCAAGAATGCCTTCTTCATGAAGCAGTTGCAGCAAATCGTCTCGCTGAGAGGCCAATTGACAGCTTAATAGAATGGCGTTCAGCCAATAATTGCTCTTAACATTCGACTGCTCCGCAAATACTTGAACGTCAGAAGAGTTAGCAAATGCTTCAATATATTTTTCAGCCAACCGCCTTTTATTGTCAAGAAAATGCGGCAATTGCTCCAACTGTGCACAGCCTAAAGCTGCATTAATATTCGGCATCCGATAGTTATAGCCGATTTGATCATGCAAAAAAGCCCACTTATGCGGTAACTTTGCTGTCGTTGTAATATGCTTGGCTAGTTTTCCAAGCTCAGGATCGTTTGTCAAAATCGCTCCGCCGCCGCCGGTTGTCACGACTTTATTGCCGTTAAAGCTAAACGCAGCAACTTTTCCCCAGGTGCCGGTGTGCCGGCCTTTATAAAATGACCCTAAAGATTCGGCTGCATCTTCAACAAGTTCTAAGTGATAGCGCTGACATACTTCCAAAAGTGGTTCAACATCAACCGGGTGTCCAAAGGTATGCATCGGCACAACAGCCTTGATTCTCCGTTGCGTTTTTTTATTAAAGCACTCCCCATCACGAACTTCGACCGCTTGTGCAAGATATGCCGATAATTTATCGGGATCCATTCCCAACGTTTTCCATTCATTGTCCACAAAGTGAGGCACCGCACCGCAATAAGTGATAGCATTCGTTGTGGCTATAAATGTCAGCGCAGGGGAAAGCACCTCATCGTTTGGCTCGACTCCAACCAATTTCAGACTAATGTGAAGCGCGGCTGTGCCGTTAACTACCGCAACAGCCTTTTTCACGCCAGTATATTCAGCCAATTGTTCTTCAAACTGATCAACAAATTTTCCAACCGAAGAAACCCAGCCGGTATCAAGACACTCTTTCAGATACGTCCACTCATTGCCTGAAAATTGCGGTTCATGTAGTCCGATGATTTTGTGTTCTTTTGGGAGACAACTTTTAATCCTTGTTACTACGTCCTGTAACTGCTGATATTTACTCATATATTGTAGATATCAGCCTTGTAATTCGCCAAATTTGCTGGATTGGTGAACCACGCAACCGTATCCTCCAACCCCCTTTTTA
>CAYUNV010000370.1:0-2567 GCA_964446265.1 uncultured Negativicutes bacterium
GTCTGCTAAGGGGGCGCATATCATGATATTTTATGATGCTAACGATTTGGTGGCATCCGCTTTCGGCGGCAGTTTAACCAGGGATACAATCAGTGCGGTGAAGACCAAGGCTCCACCCATAAAGACGAACGCAGCATTATAACCGGACATACCAACCAAATAGCCGATGATAATCGGCGATAAGATACCGCCTATACTGCCGCCTGCGTTCATCACGCCGGTCGCCATACCCACATAACTGCGTTTCACCGACTCCATTGGCATAGCCCACAATGGACCAAACGCCAATCCTACCAAAAAGCCTGTACAAACCAGGAGCCCCATGGCAACCCCTTCCGTCGGCGCTGCAACCACACCGTAAAGTACCGGCCCTGCAGCCAAATTCACAAGAATGGCCTGCATTTTTCGTTTTCCGCCAAACACCTTATCGGAAAGCCAGCCGCCAAACGGTTGGGCAATACCGAGCGCCAAGAAGGGCAAGCCGGAAAAGATCCCCATTTTGACCAGTTCGAAACCACGCGCCTTGACCAAATAACTGGGCAGCCAGGACAATAGCCCAAAGAACGCGCACATAAAACCGAAGTAAGTAAGCGCTAGCAAGCAAATATTCCTATTTTTCAGAACGCTCATCAGTCCTACACTGGTATCATCAGAAGAAACAGGCGCAATCTCAACTTGTCCGCTTTTTATATAGTTGAATTCTTCTTTCGTGATGTTAGGATCTTCTTCCGGAGAATTTTTTACGAAGAAGTACAATAACGGAAGAATGACAAAGCCCAATCCGCCAAAAATGTAGAACAGTGCATGCCAGCCCCACAGGCCAATAATCGCTACGGCGATGGAAGGTGCAATCGCCGGCCCGAAGGAACAGGCAGAAGTGAAGATCGCATTAGCTGTTGCCCGCTCCTGGTTGGGGAACCAGTTGCTATTTAATTTGAAAGCGCACGGAGGCTGAAGCCCTTCGCCAATCCCAAAAAGCACACGGACAATAAAGAATTGGGAAAATGACCTCGCTACACCTGTGGCCATCGTCATAATAGACCACCAGATCAAAGCAACAAGCAACACCTTTTTCGGCCCGACTTTGTCGCTCAAATAACCGCCTGGTATTTGGAAGAGGGTATACGATATAAAGAAAGCGCTAAATAAATAACCGACTTGTTCCGGAGATAACGAGAATTCCTTGGATATCAGAGGCATAGCGACCGATAAATTGACTCGATCGAGGAACGCCACGAAAAATACGATCCAAGACACCGCGAGGACTACCCAACGTTTTTTCATCTATCTTCCCTCCTGTAGACTTTTGCCAAATACTAATTTCCGATCATAATATTAAGAATTTCTACATCGGTGGCTTTCATGCCATAACAGCCCATGCGTCCGATGTTTTGAATTGTCTGTTCGTAATCTTTTTCCACAAGCCCTTCGCCAAAGGGAAAAACCAAACCGCGTTTTGCCATTTCGTAGCCCATAATTCCCGCATCGACGGCACTGGAAATCTTTGCTGCGCAAGAAGCTTTCGCTCCATCACATACAATGCCGCCCACATTACCCAAAGAATTAATAAGGGTCTTCCCAATAACATCATAATCTGCGCCATTCAAATATGCAATCCCGCAAGCCGCAGCTGCCCCGGCCGATACGGCACCGCAGTAGGCAGATAGGTTTCCGATATAGCGTTTTTGATGAAGAGACAGGAGGTTCGTCAGCACAAGAGCTCTATAGAGAGTATCTTCATCGACGCCCATTTCATCGGCGTAAACGACGACGGGCATCGTACAAGTAATCCCCTGGTTGCCGCTCCCTGAGTTGATCACTACCGGCATGGCGCAGCCATTCATTCTCGCGTCAGAACCTGCCGCCGCTGCCGCTCTCGCCTTAATCCGCACATCATCGCTGCCAAATTTCAAGAAAGTCTGTCCGACTTGAGCACCCCAGTTGTTCGTCAAGCCTTCTTTTGATATCGCGGAGTTATACTCAATCTGTCTGCCAATAATTTCTCTTACATCATCCAAGTTTACTTCATTCGCAAAATCGAGGATCCCCTCAATATTCAACTTTGACTTATCGCCAAACACCTGAGTTTCAATATCAGGCTGCTCAAACAGCAGTCGACCATTTTTTTCTATTCTGGCTATGTGGTTATGCCTGCTCCTGACTTCCACAACCGCCGTTTCCTGGCCGGCCGTCAACTCGGCACGAATGAAAAGATTTTCTTCTTTTTCTTCCAGCTCACATTTACAGATTCCCTGGCTGCATAACTCTCTTGTCTTATCAACATCTTCCTGCTTTACTTGGCTGATCACCTCAAGTTCCAGTTCCGGTTTGCCGGCAATAGCGCCTAAAACAGCGGCCACTTCCACGCCCTTTTGCCCACCGGAATTTGGTACAACAACGCCCTTCACATTTTTGATAATATTGCCGCTGCAGCGGATAAGCATTCGGTCCGGCAGCTGTCCAAGGACCTCTCTGGCCTTTGCGGCTGTAAACGCAATGGCAATCGGCTCAGTGCAGCCCATAGCAGGAATTAATTCTCCCTTTAGTATTGCAATATAATTATCATA
>CAYUNV010000371.1:0-2469 GCA_964446265.1 uncultured Negativicutes bacterium
CCGCTGCCAATCCGTCGTTAATGGCAACAAGAGGATCAATACCCGCTGCAATGGCTTCTTTCGCCGCCGCTTCCGCCATATCGCTGTCCATCTCTTCCACTGCAGTTTTCAATTTCGCTATAATATCTTCTTGACTCATTCGATCCAGTCCCTCCATTCTTTTACGATTTCCATCGGTTTCCACGATAGCTTGTTGTCCATACACCTCCAGTTGCCAACAGAAGTATGAAAACTTTCAGGATTGATTAACCAACAGCAGCGCTGAATTTCAAATAAAAAACTACATTTGTAAAAAGAGACTATTGCCCTTCAGCGCCATAATACGCTAAGTAAATTACGTTGTTATAACGGTAACAATTTACTTGTTATATTATGGTCCGAATTATAGCACCTCTGTTTTAAAAAAGCAATACATTCTTTTTATTTTTACAACTTTTTTTTGAATTTAACAAAATACAGCTTATAAAAACAATTAAATTATTTCTTTTATTGATTTTAAAAAATCTTTTTCTATTGATTTAAAATAACACCATAAATTTACTTGAAATAAGTACGATGTATTATTGTTTTCTTTCGTATGCAAAAAGCCAATCCTGCCCTGCGGTCACGAGAACCGTCCCCTTGACCGCCCGCCCTCCCTTGACCGCCGCATATACAAAAAAGCCAATGGTCCTGCGCTTTCACGCCGCCATTGGCTTTTTCCTCTTTGTTACATTCTAATATGCACTTGTCACAAACGAGCACCCAACAAAATTCAAGACTTATGGGACTTTATATACAATTTATGTTCACTAGGCGGTACAACAACCGCTTTTCGATCTGCCATCTTTAAGATTTGCCGCACCGTTTCGATGGAAATCGAGCGGCCAATCTTTTCTTTGACCATTTCGGTCAGATGGGCCAAGGTCCAGTTTTTTAAATCTTCCGGTTGTGTACAGGCCATGCGGATCACTTCCAGACGTTCCTCTTCCGTAAACGTGTCCGGGGCTCCGCTTCGCTCCAAGTCCGTGATTCCGTCCATCCGCTTTTCAGCAAAGCGATTGCGCCACTTCCGGCATGTTTTCTCGGAAACATCCAATAGTTTGGCAATTTCTGTACTTTCTTTGCCTTCCGCTGCTAAAAGAATAATTTTCGACCGGATGTACAGCCTTTTTTCAACCTTCTGTCCCTTTATATTTTTTTCCAATTCGATCCGTTCTTTGGGCGATAATTCAATTTTTACAGATATCCTTGGCATAAATGCAACCTCACATAGGCAATAATAACCTTACCAGAAGACAAAGTATGTGTAGGCGTATAATATCAAATTAATGGCAAATTGTCAATAAAACAGCAGGTTTCACGCTTCCCATAGCTCGCAAACTTTCCATTAACCCCTTTGCTTTTTCCACCGCCTGCGAAGCGGTCTCCGCATACGCGTCGCCTCGTATTTCCTTTACCCACGCCTCGGACACCGGCGCGCCACCAAACATGCATTTAAATTTGTCCCGAATACCTTCTTCTTCCAAAGCCTGAATAATTTCCTTTTGCGCAGGCATAGTCGTTCGCATCAAGGCCGCACAAACAATGATGTCAACATCACATTCCTTCGCCTTACTTACAATCTCCGCCGTCGGCACGTCCCGCCCGAGATCAATCACCTCAAAACCACTGGTCACCAGCATCATCTTCACAATATTTTTCCCAATGTCATGGATGTCGCCCCGAACGGTACAAATCAATACCCGGCCCAGCGTCATTCTATGCCGGCCATTCTGTTCAAGCGATTCATTCAAAACACCGGCGCCGGTTTCAAACGCATCGGCGGCTACCAGTAACTGAGGAATAAAAGCCTCCCCTTCATCAAACAGATCGCTTACCGTTTTCATCCCTTTTGCCAAACCATCATTAATGGCAATTACAGGATCAATCCCAACCGCAATGGCCTCATGCGCCGCTTCTTCCGCCAGCGAGGCTTCCATTTCTTCAACCGATTTTTTCAGTTTTTCCAAAGTTGCATTCGACCGCATAGAAATCCCCCACCTGCAATAAAATATACTTTGAAAGCCACAAACTTCCGAACGGCATCGCCATCGCAAATTAGAAAACCCGGCTTACGCCGAGCTTTAATAGCGACGGCGGAAGCCGCTGGTTGCACTTATGTACACCAGATAAAATTTTATACTTTCTGGTGTACGAACAAAAAAATGCCTCCGCAGTTTTTCCGCGAAGGCATCATTGCCAATAGTAAGATGAAACTGTTTACATGGTAACAAAACCATAGTAAAATGTCAACGACTAATTCAAAAATGAAATTCCGCAAAAAACTTCTTTTGTGAAGCGGTTGACAAGCGAAATGGCAATGGAGTATCATTAAAGCAATTTCACAAACATACTCAGAAAAACGAATTGCATAGAGAGAAATAGGTGCCCTTCGGGGCTTAATAGGGAAGTCCGGTGAAAAACCGGCGCGGTCCCGCCACTGTAATG
>CAYUNV010000372.1:0-2451 GCA_964446265.1 uncultured Negativicutes bacterium
GAGAAACGAAGGTTACATTCTCTCCAGGTATTTCGTCCGTCCAAAGCTCCTTCGTTGGGCAATATCACAATTTTGTTCATCAAATCAATTCCATTGGTGTATTTGCCGGCTTCGAGATAGGCTTTGGCCAGTTGCATATTGATGTAGTAATTGTTCTTCTCTTTTTTATAAAAAGACTCCAGACCACCCACTGCATCTGCAAATCGTTTTTCTTTCTGATAATATTTTGCCAAAGCAATGGTTGCCACAAATCTTTCGGGGGCTAATTCGGTTGCTTTTATTAGATCTGATTCAGCAGTGTCTGCGTAATTGGACCTTGTAATATAGAATGCATAAAAGTCGGGATCTGTACCACATGCTTTTAAAAGAGATACTGCCTCTTCTTTGCGGTCAAATTGCAATAAAAGCATTGCCAGATAGTAGTTTGGTTTCCACGATTTTTCTATTGTTTTAACCCATTTATATAGCTCTTCGTCCGATTGACGGTGAGGAAATATAAGAGATGGAGATTGAGCATTTGCCTTTTTTACCATCTCAATGGCTTTGTCTTCCTGTCCCGACAAATGAAGCAGCTGAGCTGTTTTATAAAAAATCTGGGGGTTATTGGGTGCGGCACTCAACAGGGAAATTGCATCTGCATACAGTCCCGTATTTTCATAAAAAGAAGCTATAGACAGATAGCTTTCAAACCAATATTCGCTGATTATATATCCTTTTAGTCCCTCTAAATCAGCAGAGTCATTGCTAAGAAGATATTTTTCATATCGAGCCACATAATTAAGAGGGTCAGTAATAAGAAGTTTGTTTACTAATTCGCTCGCTTTCTTTTTTTGGTCTGATAATCTGTTTACGAGTATTTCGAGTTGCAGACTTTCAATATTTAAAGGATTGCTCTGCAGACTTTGTAATAAAAAGTGTTCGGTCTGTTTTATATCCTTGTTTCGCAGGTATATCATGGCTATCTGCTGCGTTGCTGCACTTTTGTATGCCGGCGAAAGCGAGGCAACAGAAAATGCATCGAGAGCATCGGATTCTTGTTTCAGTTTTAAAGAAATAAGACCGTACAAATGGTTGGCCGCCGCATCGTATGTATCTACTTGAAGCGCTTTTTTTATAAGACTTTGTGCTTTTTCTATCTCGTTTTGCTGGTAAAAAATACCTGCCAATCCAACTAACGAAGGCTGAAAGTACGGCTCTTTCTCAAGCGAAGCTTTATATTTTTCGGTAGCAGAAATAAAGAAATTCTGTCTTTCAAATTCCCTTCCCTGTAAATAAAGTCCGTAGGCCGAATTGTGATTGAAATCATCTGGTAATAAGGAGGGCCTCGACAGTTCTTTGTCGTTTATTTCGGTATTATATATCATATCTTCTCCTAAATAAATAGCATAGTTCGTTAAATCGATAGCCGTATTATCTATAACAAGTTTTGTTTCTTCAGTTGGATCCAGCTTTAGATTTTTGTCGTATACAATCTTTCCTTTCGACACTATTTTGAACGCAGCATTAACCGGCGAAACTGCATACAAAGAAAGAGTCTGAGAATTGTTTTTTTCTTTCCAGGAAAAGGAAATTAGCTTATTGCTATAGGTTATCCCCTCAGTTCCTTTTACGGGATACCAAAACTCACTCCATGAATTGGTAGATGCAGGCATAAGTGAATAGTGCTTGAAGGGTGTTTTGTAGGATGTACCGATTGATTGGTTAAATAGACGGCCAGATTGCACCTCTGTGTATTGTCCATCTTTGTCGGTAAGTAGATTTTCCCAGACCATTCCATATCGTGACAATCCCCATATCCAAACCTTTTTACCTAATTTGTCGTTATATGAAGCGCTGTGTCCCATTCCAAAATTATCGTTGTGCCAGTAAGCACCCCAATAATCGGAATATTTTCCTGTAACATGGTATGATTTATAGTGACCAAAATTATTATTTTCATACCAGTTAATTTTGTGACCTTGTTCATCTTCGGGCCAGGATAAGCTTTTTCCATCGTGAGTCAGATATCTATTTCCCGGATAAGTATATTCCAGATTCCCTTTTGATTTTATGCCAGCATTCATCCATTGATAATAAGGCTTTTCCCAAGAAGTTCCGTTATACCATAATACTTTTGTTTCGACAAAGGCCTTATCGGGGGGGAGAATAATGCTTACCCTCCAGTTTGTGCCAAGTGAAACATCTTCTCCTCCTACTGTGCAGCTTACACTTCCCTCTTTATTTTTTTCGATATGATAATCAACCTGCGACGAACACCATGGAGCGTGACCTATAATACCAAAATTCATTTCCAAACCTCCGGAAGTCCACGGTCCTCTGGATGCCACATCCCGAAATTTCACAACATGATTGTAGTAGAGAAACTCTTTTCCACTTTTTTTGTCTATTGCTCCCCAAATTTTCCCTCCTATCTGGGGCATTACCCATATCTTGATATAATTGTTTTCCATT
>CAYUNV010000373.1:0-2411 GCA_964446265.1 uncultured Negativicutes bacterium
TTCAATTCATCAAAATTGATCATAACCGCACCTCCAGATTCCGTTGCCGCAAATATTCTTTCACTTGGCGAACCTTGAACTGCCCGTAATGAAATACCGAAGCAGCCAATACCGCATCGGCCTTGCCCGCCGTTAATACATCATAAAAATGTTGCAATTCGCCCGCTCCGCCGGAAGCAATAACCGGCACGGCGACCGCCTCAGAAACCAAGCGGGTAAGCGGAATATCATACCCGTCTTTTGTTCCGTCTTTATCCATGCTGGTCAGCAAAATTTCTCCCGCCCCAAGATCAACCGCCTGCCGGACCCACTCCAACACATCGATACCTGTCGGAGTCCGCCCGCCATTAATGTACACTTCCCATTTTTCAAAACCAACCTGCCGGGCGTCAACCGCCAGCACGATGCACTGCCGGCCAAAACGGGCCGCACCATCGGCGATTAATTGCGGGTTTTTGATCGCCGCCGTATTCACCGATACCTTGTCAGCGCCGGCCTGCAACATTTTGCGGATGTCGTCTACTGCACGGATGCCACCACCTACGGTAAACGGAATAAACACTTCTCCCGCGGTCCGATGAACTACATCTACCATCGTGTTCCGTTCATCAGAAGAAGCGGTAATATCGAGAAAAACAAGCTCATCGGCCATTTCCCGATCATAAACGGCGGCCAAATCAACCGGATCGCCGGCATCACGCAAGCCGACAAAATTCGTACCTTTTACCACCCTGCCGTCTTTTACATCCAGACATGGAATAATTCGTTTTGTTAACATTATACCACATCCTTCTTGGCGGCGCGGATTGCTTCCGCCAATGAAAGTGCTCCGGTATAAATCGCTTTACCGACAATAACGCCCTCTATTCCTTTGCTGCTTACCGCAACCAAGTCGATAATATCCTTGATGCTGCTGACGCCGCCGGAAGCAATGACCGGTATCCCGGCCTTCTCCGCCAATTCTACTGTCGCCGCAATATTTACGCCGCTAAGGGTTCCGTCACGCGAAATATCCGTATAAATAATTCGTTGGACTCCCGCTGCCGCCATCCGGACAGCCAACTCACCGGCAGCAACACCGCCGGAAATGCCCCAGCCATCCACTGCAACCTGTCCATCGCGGGCATCAATTCCCACCACAATACGGTCGCCGTACAAGCGGCAGGCATCAGCCACCAATTGCGGATCGCGAACCGCCACCGAACCCAAAATCACACGTCGTACGCCAGCCGCTAAGACTTGTTCTATGTTGTCCTGAGTACGGATACCGCCGCCCAATTGCACCGGAATAGTGACTGCTTCCACAATGTCCCGCACCACATTCAGGTTACGTGAACCCCCGGCCAAAGCGCCGTCCAAATCAACCACGTGGAGGTATTCTGCGCCTTCCGATTGCCAGCGGCGCGCCGTATCAGCCGGATATTCGGAAAATACCGTTTCTTGGTCAAAACGGCCTTCGGTCAGCCTTACACACTTTCCACCACGAAGATCTATTGCTGGAAAAATAATCATACGTTCATCCCCTTAAACCCCTCTAAAATATGCATTCCTACACCGCTGGATTTTTCCGGATGGAATTGAACGGCCTGCACATTGCCACGACCGACAGCGGCTGTTACCGGACCGCCATAATCAGTCACCGCCGTAACCAATTCCGGATCATCCGGTACCGCATGGTAGCTATGAACAAAGTAAACGTATGAATTTGCCGGTACTTCGGCAAACAACGGACTTGGGCGCTCAATGCGGATGCTATTCCAGCCCATATGAGGAATTTTCAGTCCCGGCGCCACAATTTTACGAACCATACCGGGGAAAATCCCCAGCCCGGCAACACCCGGATCTTCTTCACTGCCATCAAACAACAACTGCAAACCCAAACAAATACCAAGAAACGGAACTCCGGCTGCTATAACCTGCCGGATAACCGGAACAAGGCCGGACTGCTCTAAGTTCCGCATGCAATCGCCAAACGCACCAACCCCCGGCAGAACTACATGGTCTGCGGCAGCGATAACCTGTGGATCGCTGGTAATCGTCGCATCAGCGCCCAGTTTGGCCAGTGCTTTTTCCACGCTATATAAATTCCCCATTCCATAGTCAATAATTGCAATCATACTCACAGTACTCCTTTTGTAGACATGACGCCGTGAATTCTTGCATCGATTTGCACCGCCTCGCTCAAAGCCCTGCCAAATGCCTTGAAAATGGCTTCCACACAATGATGCGCATTTTTTCCCGCTAACAAACGGACATGAATCGTCATCCCCGCGTGCACCGCCATAGCCCGAAAGAATTCTTCCGTTAATTCACTGTCAAAACCGCCGATAGCGGGAGCGGAAACTTCCGCAGAATAAGCCAAATAGGGACGCCCGCCGATATCCAAAGACACCATGGCCAGCGCTTCATCC
>CAYUNV010000374.1:0-2408 GCA_964446265.1 uncultured Negativicutes bacterium
CGATGGTAAAACTATACATGTCAATGGCAAACAACCTGATAAGAGCGTCTAAATATGTATGCTATACAAAAGGACTGTTATTTATGGCAGCATTTGATTTTAAAAAAGAATATAAAGACCTGTACTTGCCCAAGAATAAACCGGGTATCATTGATGTGCCGACAATGCGTTTCATTATGGTTGACGGTAAGGGTGATCCTAACACTTCTGCGTTTTATAAGGAGGCTGTGGAAGTGCTGTATGGTTTATCTTATTCCATCAAAATGAGCAAAATGGGCAGTGCTAAACCAGCGGGATATTTCGATTATGTTGTTCCGCCGTTAGAGGGATTGTGGTGGTTTGAGGATAACTATTTCGATGGCAGTGTTATGGGAAGGAAGGACGAATTTAGCTGGGTAATCATGATCCGTCAGCCGGAGTTCGTCACACGCGAGGTTTTTGAAACCGCAAAGGCGAGCCTAACAAAGAAAAAGCCGGGGATTGACACATCAATAGCCCGCCTTGAGGATTTCACAGAAGGCTTGTGCGCTCAGGTCATGCATATTGGTCCTTATGACGATGAGCTGCCTACTATTGCGGCACTGGAAGAGTTCATTGATTCACAGGGATACCGAACAGAGATGTCCGGCTTACGGCAACACCACGAAATATATCTCGGTGATCCGCGTAAGACGGCCCCTGAGAAACTAAAAACAGTAATTAGGCATCCAATCATAAGGAGATGAAACCATGATTACGCCTTACCTTACATTCAACGGGAACTGCAAAGAAGCGCTGGACTTCTACCGCGCCGTCTTCCATTGCGACGAGCCAAAAGTCCTGCCCTACAGTGACTATATGCCGGAGGGGTCAAAGACGCCGCCTGAACTGCTGCGTACTTGGGTTATGCACGCCGAGATGGTCATCTGTGGTACGAACGTCTGGTTTGCCGATGAAGCTACACCGCCCAAGAACGGCGACAACATCAAACTAACCGTCACGGTACCTACGGGCAAGGAAGCGACGGCTATCTTCGACGCGCTTTGCGTGGGTGGCGAGGTGACGCTTCCGCCGGTCGAGACCTTCTACAGCGTATTCCACGGCGCATTAACAGACAAGTTCTGCGTTAACTGGAATGTCGTCGCTGAAGAAGCGCCGAAGCCCCTCAAATCAAAATAAAAGGAACGGAATACGGATGTTTAAATTATTAGGTAAGTTGAAATTAGAAAAACAAATAAAAAAATCGGTTAAGGATTTTAATGTATTATGGGAATCCAATATAGATACCATCTGGTCGATCTCTGATAAGAACAAATTCTTAATTGCTATGAATGGATGGTTGTGCCGAAAGTGTAATTATGGAGAAGATATAGGAAAACTGTCTGATGAAGAAAGAGTGTTTTATTTTAATACCCAGCTTGAATCAGAAGTTAATAATGGCGGGTTTTCTCAATTTTTTTATAATAGCAGTGGCGATTTTGCCAACGAAACTCTAAATTCCTTAAATGCTATCGGTGCAGTTCAAACAGCTAGTATTTACAAAAAAGCGCTTTTGGCTTTAGGCAGTGTTCTACCAAAAGATCGGGACAAGCGAGAGGAACTACTTGATAAAATATTGACAGATGCTGTTGGCGAAATATTAAATGAATGTGATGCTGAATTTTTTCAGTATACTGATAATTTAGAAGCATTAAATTATCAGTATATTATCAATAACAAGGAAAAGTTTACCTAGAACAAAATAAACATAAGCACAGTACGTTCAAGGTGATGCTATGTCAGATGAAACGCTTAAACCAAAAGGGTGTGTTGCACTGAGTGTATCCCTTTCCTTAATCATCTGCATAAAACCGTTTGTGATACAATATCAGAAAATATCTCCATTCCATCCGTCTTAGATATATGGATTACATTTGAGAACGCATTACTTTGAGGCGAAATAGTTGTCAACATGTTTTCCTTTGTTAAAACCTGGTCGGGATTAAATATAACATCCTTTTGCCCATCAAAAATAGCCACATAAAAAATCCCCGCTTCCACCAGATCATGGAAGAAGTGGCTGCCATATGATAGCTCCGGCATGAACCCTGCCTCTGTAGATGAGACTTCACAGATAACCGACATATTACACAGTTCTGAAAAATGAACAGGTATCCCCAACGACGGCGTTGTTGTTCCCCATCTGCCCGGGCCTATGAGCATAACGCTTTTCCCCTTCAGCTTAGAGTTAATAACGCCAATTAGCCTGGCAATTGCATATTTATTCTGTTCATTAAGCAACCTGTACCCTTTCGCATTCACAAAGACTATGAAATCGATCGGCAACCGTACATTTCCCCCCATAAAATTTCCTTTTGCCGAGAAAAAGCAATTCATTTTATGTTCAATTTTTGGCATCTCGATTGGTTTACCCAATCCTCTAATCTGCA
>CAYUNV010000375.1:0-2406 GCA_964446265.1 uncultured Negativicutes bacterium
AAAAGTTATACTGTTTTTCCAAGAAAAAGATAATTGTATCCGGCTATTTCCTTGACTTTCTTGCATATTATTAATAAAATTATATGCAAGAAAGTCAAGGAAAGCTAAATTTAAATTGAGGTGGTTTCGATGAATTATGCTGAGCAAATAATGGATTTAGCAAAAACGAATAATGGAGTGGTTACGTCGGCGCAGGTTACTAAAGCGGGTATCCATCGTTACTACTTAAATATTCTTGTAGAACAAGGTATTCTGGAACGCTCAGAACGAGGGGTATATATACTGCCTACGACATTTGATGATGAAATGTTCAATCTGCAAAGCCGTTATAAGAAGGGGATATTTTCTCACGCAACGGCTCTATTTTTGTTGGATTTGACCGACCGGACGCCGATCAAATATTCCATGACTTTTCCGTTGCAATATAATATTTCGACGCTTAAGACGGAAAACGTAAAATGCTACCGGGTCAAAGATGAGCTTTATGAACTTGGCGTCATTACCGGGAAGACGCCGGGCGGCAATACTATAAGACTTTACAATGCCGAAAGGACGCTGTGCGATACTCTAAAAGGCCGGAGTAATATTGAGATCCAGATTGTGACAGAGGCGTTCAAACGCTACGCTAAATTGGACAAGAAAGATATTCCTAAGTTATCGGAATATGCGAAACTGATGAGGGTGGAGAAGAAGTTGCGCTCATATCTGGAGGTATTGCTATGAAAAACGTGATGCAGTTAAAGGCGATCATTAAGAATATGGCGAAAAGTAAAAATATCTCAGCACAAATCGTTTTGCAGAATTTCATGCTCGAACGGCTGCTAGAACGGATTTCAGTATCTTTCTATCGCGAGAATTTCATCCTGAAAGGCGGATTTTTAATCGCTGCGCTGGTAGGACTTGATACGCGGGCGACCATGGATATGGATGCCACGGTAAAAGGGATGCCGGTCAAGCCTGATACGATAATGAAGATGTTTGAGGAAATTTGTGCGATTGAGATCAATGATGATGTTACTTTTGCCGTCAAGCGCATTGAAGAAATTAGGGAAAGCGATGAATATACAGGTTTTCGTTTGACGCTGGAGGCATTGTATCAGCCGATGGCTGTACCGCTGAAAATTGATATTACCACCGGTGATAAAATTACACCAAAGGAAATTGTCTATGAGTTCCGGTTGATGCTTGAGCAGCGGAGCATTAAAGTATTGGCGTATAACTTGGAAACCATTCTGGCTGAAAAACTGGAAACCATCATTTCAAGAGGTGACCAGAATACCCGCCCCAGGGATTATTATGATGTTTTTATCATTCGCCAGCTGCAATGGAACAATGTTGATTCCAGTGCCTTAAAAGATGCGCTTAAGGCAACGGCGGAGAAACGAAATACCTTGGCTGTGATGCAGCGATATGCTGAGATAATGGTAACAGTTGAAAAAAGCGAGATAATGAAAAAGCACTGGCAAGATTACCAAGTGCAGTTTGATTATGCTCGCGATATTCAGTATGAGGACGTATGTTGGACGATCAAAGAAATGTTGGATAGAATTGTCTAACACGATCTCTAACACGTTGCATCAGTCCAGGGAGCTTAGTCTACAATAGCGAATTGACGGGAGGGGACCATTATGACAGAGAGAGCAACTGAAGAAATTCGGTTAAGTTATAAACCTGAACAAATAAAAATCCTTTTTGTGGGAGAATCGGCTCCTGTTGCTGGCACCTTCTTTTATAAGGCTGATTCTTTATGCGGCTACACACAAAAGGCGTTTGCGCAAGTGTTTGAAGATGCAGGAGCAAAAGTTGGCTATGATTTTTTGGATTATTTCAAGGGAAAAGGCTGCTATCTTGAGGATCTTTGTCTTATTCCCGTAAACGATATGAGTCAGATGGAGCGGAAATTGTGCTGGAAGAGGGGAGTACCTCAATTAGCCGGTAGATTGGCCGAGTACAAGCCCGATGTTGTTATAACAATTTTACTTGGGATTAAAGATTATGTTGAGGAAGCATGTGTTAAAGCCAAACTAGACAATGTGAAAAGGTTTGCTATTCCTTTTGCAGGTAATGGAAACCAAGGCCGCTATGTAGACGAGTTGGTTAAAATATTGCGAGAGTTAAGTTCAAAACGAATTATTTAGCTAGAAGTAGATAGCGGTTAGTGGTTAGGGGGACAGATTGAGTTATCTATTTGGAAGAATTCATGATTTGCTCCGAAACGGGCAGAGTGACCAATTTGAAAATTTATTAACGGAACTTACTTTTGAAGTTCTATATATTAATTTGCATAGAAGAACAATAAGAAGCAGAAATGGAAGATGGAGCGTTAGATTAAAATTTTAGAAGAAGTGAATTGCATATTCCGGCGTATCCGGACAGGCAATCCGGAGGCATCCGGACACCATTCCG
>CAYUNV010000376.1:0-2374 GCA_964446265.1 uncultured Negativicutes bacterium
CTCCAACTACAAGTGCCTTTCGCGGCTTGCAATCCATCTTGGTTCTTAGTTTTATAGCATCATCTACAGTTCTCATAACAAATACATTGGATAAGGCCATTCCCGGAACAGGCGGCAACACCGGCGAGGCCCCGCTCGCTATTAAGCACCGATCATATTTCAGCCGCATCCCCTCGCCATTCATCACTACCCTTTGTTCCGCATCCAAAGAGACTATCGGCGAACCGCTAATCAGGCGCACATCATATTCTGATAAATAATCATTCCCGGATCCATAAGGAAAAAGTTGTGAGAAACCTATTTTACCGGCAACAAAATAGGTAGTTAGCATTGGATTGTAGGCCGGCCATTCACTATCCGTCATTACATGAATTTTTCCCTTATAGCCATTTTTTCGCAGCGATTTGATACATTCTACTCCGGCACAGCCACTACCGACAATGACCACATTTCCCTCGCTATCCGCCACGCTATCACCGTCCAATCCAAAAAATGATTAGTCAGGCTGTCTGACAGGTTTACTCGTTAATATTCGTTGTTGTTATTACGAATCCTTGCTGTTTAACAGTAATCATTGCATAAAATTTTTATCCCGCCACAATTTTCAAACAATCTTCTATGCCTGATTTCAAAAGAAACTTGCATTACCTTAACCGGGGGCGCTATAATTACAACCATAGGTTACTAAAACCAACTTAACAGAACAAGTTTTTGCCATGAGGTGCTTCTATGCTGTCCGTTGACATTACCAAACAATTACCTGACTTCACATTACAAATCCGATTTCAAATCGAGCAAGATATCCTCGTATTATTCGGCCATTCCGGCTGCGGCAAGACAACTATTTTGCGCTGCATTTCCGGGCTCATCAAGCCTGATTCCGGCCAAATTATGTATGACGGAAAAACTTTATTTGATGCCGGTCAGGATATTTTTCTCGCTCCCCAAGACAGACAGATAGGGTATGTATTCCAAGATTATGCCTTGTTTCCTCATATGAGCGTCCATAAAAACATCTGGTATGGCGCCAAACAACATACTTCCCATACCACACAGACCTATGAACGATTATTGAACCTGTTAAAAATCGAACATCTCACCAAACGATACCCCACTCAACTATCGGGCGGCGAAAAACAAAGGGTGGCATTGGCCAGAGCCTTAATGGCCGAACCAAAAATCCTGTTATTGGATGAACCCTTATCTGCGCTCGACAATGCTACGCGCCAGGAACTGCAATCCGAATTGAAGGAAATGCAAAAACTCTGGGGCATCCCGTTCATTCTTGTTACACACGATCCGAAAGAAGCAAAAAGCATGGGAAATCAATTTTTGTTTATCGAGCAAGGCCGGCAAGCTGATCCGCCAGAATCCTGGCTGGCGCATGACAAAGTAAGCGGCCGCAATAAATTTCCGGCAATCGTCACCGAAATCGTCCGCGGTCCGGTAATGTCCAAAGTAGTCATGAAGGATGACGGACATGAATTTATGGCCGTCATCACCACCGATTCGGTCGATGATCTCGATTTACAGCCAGGAAACCCCGTCACCGCCATAATGAAAGCAACCGAGATGATGGTGCAAAAATAGAAGAGAAGCCCCCTGCTGGAATTTATTCCAGCAAGGGGCTTCTCTTAGCAGGTATAAGCATTTTATATTACATGCTTGTTCAGCATGGAGCTATTAATAGTCGTACCAGCCTTTATTGGTTTTTCTTCCCAAACGGCCGGCATCCACCAACTGCTTCATAGCCAGCGGCGCTTTCCATTGCGCGCCGATTTCCGACTCGTAGTAATCTAAACCGCTTTTTAAAACATCCAAGCCAATAATATCGGCCAATTCAAACGGTCCAATGGGGAGATACGTAGCTTTCATCGCTGCATCGATCTCTTCCTTGGTAGCCAGGCCTTCTTCGTATACTTTGAAGGCTTCCAGGAACAACGGCGTATAAATCCGGTTGGCAATGAAGCCAGGGGAATCTTTTTTCACTTCAACATTGATTTTGCCCATCTGTTTCCCTACAGCTTTGGCAACCTCAATCGTCTCATCGCTGCTATAGTACCCACGAGTAATTTCAACCAATTTGGAAGGAGGAATAAAGAAATGCATTCCGGCAATCTTTTCCGGACGCTTTGTAAACGCTGCAATCTTCGTGATGGAATACGTCGAGGTGCTGGTAACCATAACGGCTTCCGGCTTGCAGATCTCATCCAGCTTCTCAAACGTAGATTTCTTGATGTCCATGTTTTCGGCAACAACTTCGATAACAAAGTCGACCTTGTCATAGTTCTCATAGGTGGACGTTGTTTTGATTCTGCCTAATACTGCACTGCTTTCTTCCGCAGTGATTGTATTTTTTTGCACGAATCGTTGC
>CAYUNV010000377.1:0-377 GCA_964446265.1 uncultured Negativicutes bacterium
TAATGAGAAAATTCCTGTCATCTTTATCGGGCATAAAACAGACATAGAAGGTATGCAGAGATCACGAAGACTATTTAGTACTTTAAATAGATATGCAAAACCTGTGTCTATGCGAGATATAATTGCTTTGGACGAAGATGATGCTGTAGCTATAGTATCTAGAGATTTAATAGAAAATCACCCTTTATTTGCAAACGGTAGGATATTAGATTCAAAAACAAAAGCTATCCCAGATAGTAATACAAGTGCTTTTACTACAATTATCACGTTCTATGAATGTAACAGAGAGCTTCTCTGGTTATTAATAAAGGACAAAAATATTTATGGTATTGATGGCAAAAAAGTTAAGGGGAAAACAAAGCTAAAAGAATATGTTA
>CAYUNV010000377.1:387-1675 GCA_964446265.1 uncultured Negativicutes bacterium
CTGATGATAATGAGATAAGTGCATTTAAAACTCTCTGCCTAGCTTTTTGGAATGATCTCACAAACAGTTTCCCGGCTATTTCTGATTATTCCGTAATGCCCATACCAGATTCGCATGAATATAGGAATCGTAATGGAGGTTTGTTGTTATTTAGACCTGTTGCCTTAATTCCTTTTGTCAGTGCCACTGTACGAGTTATGCAACATCAAGGCATCTCATATAGTGAAGCTTTTGGACAGTTTCATGCCCAGTTGTTAAATCTCAATAATATTATTTGGAAAAACATCTTGTGGAATGCAGACAAAAGAACCATGATTATGAATAATCAAACTCTCACTGAACGTATTTTGCTTTACTTTTGGGATCGTACAGAACTAACAGATAAAGAATTGGTGAGTATGAAAAATGATTTAAAAAGTTTAAAGCAACTCAACGATATGCATGATGTTGAAGAGCTATTAGTTTCAGCATTAGGGGTTGATGCTAATGAATAACACTGCATACTTTGACAACGCTGCAACTACTTTCCCGAAGCCGGAAGCAGTTTATACTTTCATGGACAGCTTTTACCGCGAATGCGGTGTTAACGTAGGGCGTGGACAGCATAAGTTGGCTTCAAAGGCAAGTGCTTTGGTTGCTGAAACACGAAGCCTTATCTTGAATATGCTCCATTGCCCCAATAAAAAGGTTGTGTTCACACATACAGCGACGGAAGCCCTGAATATCATTTTGCGCGGTGTTCCACTGGCCAATAAACAGAATGTCTATATTTCACCGTTTGAGCATAACGCCGTCACAAGGGTGTTAGCGCATTTGCAGGCTATTTACGATATATCGCTGCATCAGTTGGCTGTCGATAAGAAAACGCTCTTGTATGATCTGAATGAGATCAAAGGTCAGTTTTCCGAGGATAATCCGAGCCTTGTTGTTATCAGTCACGCCAGTAATGTTTGCGGCTTATTGGCTCCCATCTCGGAAATATGCGGTATGGCAAAGCGATATGAAGCGATTACCGTGATTGACATGTGTCAAACGGCGGGGCTTGTGGATACCGATTTAAGCTGCGAAATCATTGATTTTGCCGTGTTCGCCGGCCACAAGACTATGTACGGCCCGTTGGGCGTGGCAGGCTTTGTTATGAATGACAGAATCACTCCTGCACCGCTCCTTTACGGCGGCACAGGTGTAGATTCCGCGAACCAGAGCTTGCCGAAAACAATCCCCGAAAGGTACGAGGTTGCCAGCCCTAATATTATGGCAATTGCGGGATTAAACGCCGCGATGAAAT
>CAYUNV010000377.1:1685-2348 GCA_964446265.1 uncultured Negativicutes bacterium
CAAAATAGGCATCTACAATATATTCCGGCGTGAAAAAGAAAATCATGAACACCTGCTTTCAACTCTGCGACAGTACTCCAATGTGAAGATCATCGGTGATGGCAATACGGATAAAATGATCGGCGTTGTGTCTTGCGTTTTTGACGGGTATGGTAGTGATGATATCGGGCATGTATTGAGCAATCACGATATCGCCGTCAGGACTGGCCTACACTGTGCTCCGTTCGCCCACAGGTTTTTGGGAACATTTCCAGCCGGAACCGTCCGATTTAGTATGAGCTATTTTAATACTGAGGAGGATTTTGCCAAGCTGGACGATACGTTAAACCTTATAGCGGAGGGATAGTCTATGCGTGATACGGAGTTTGCAAAATATCTTGATACGGATACCAATATAACGAGTAAAGATAAGGCTGTGCGGTCGAGAATCACCAAAGCGAGGAAAATTGAGCAACACTTTAACGTTTCTCTTGATTCTGTTGTTGCCGATGATAATAAGATGTTTGATATTCTTCGCCGTATAAAAAAAGAATTGAATGATAGCAATGGCGCGATTTCCAACGCTCTGCGGAAATACTATCTTTTTGCAAACGAACATGAGTTTCCGAAATTGTCCGATTATCGGAGATAACGAGGTGTGACAGTTGGGATTAAAAGATGTTC
>CAYUNV010000378.1:0-2338 GCA_964446265.1 uncultured Negativicutes bacterium
TTCGTTTTACGTCCCTTACAATATGGTTAGCGGTGATTTTTTTAACTACCAATGGATTGAAAAGAACCGGCAATTACGGGGCTATCTTGTTGATGTAAGCGGGCACGGTATGGCGCCGGCAATGCAAATGGCAACATTAAAGACACTATTGGATAGCCGGCTTTTGCAGGATCATGAAATTACGGAAACCGTATTTCAAGAGATTAATCAGATGATGCCGGAATATATGTTTGGCGAATATTTTGCCGGATTATTATACTTTGAATTTGATTTTCGATCTTCTTTACTTAAAATTATATCTGCCGGTATCCAATTCTTTTTGGCTGCTAAACCTGCCGAGTGTAAGTTGGTTCCTGTTTTCAGCGGCTACTTGGGAATGTTTGATAAAGCAGAAGTTCAGACGGAAATATTGCCATTTAAAGTGGGAGAAATTTATTGCCTGATGAGTGATGGAGTATCGGACTTGATAGAAGTGCATGGTGTCGCACCACAGAAAGATTTTGCGGCCTATAGGGACTGGATTGATACATTGTCGCGACACCCTGACCGGAGTGATGATTTTTCGGCTGTCTGCATTGAAATTTTGCCGGATAGAACTCCGCACTGCCTTAAAATCCGACGGCAGGACGACATGGAAGCGGTGTTGGATACTATTCATACGATTTTAGAGCGAACTGCGCCGAACAATGCGACCCTGCTGGAAGTAGCGGTGAATGAGGCCGTTAATAATGCGCTGCGTGTCAGCGAGCAAATAGGTATTAAGATAAAGCGGTTAGGCAATAAAGTCACCATCCGGATTAAAGACAACGGCCCCGGTTTTTTCACCGAGAGAAATGATGCCGGATTTATTAATGCTTCCTTGTCGGAAACAGAGTTTGACAGTAAATTTGATGAAATCCGGGAAGCAGAGAACGGCCGCGGAATTTTAATGATGAAAATGTTTTGTGACCAGGTTCTGTATAATGCCAAGGGGAATGATGTGTTATTGGTAAAACGGGATATTGAATAAAAAATAGGCCTCTGCAGAGGCCTATTTTTTATTAGCAAATTCGATATTTTTTTGCCGCATTGACAAACGCGGTGTTTTGTTTTAGTATTTGAGCAAATCATTATGCGTTGATCTTTTGACTCAGCATGCGGGGAAAAATAAGCTGGAACTTGCAGATCGTTAATTGGATTGTGAAGGAGAAACCCGGATGATATTGATGATTGATAACTATGATTCGTTTACGTATAATTTGGTGCAATATTTGCTGAAACTGAAGGCTGATGTCGTGGTATTTCGAAACGATGCGATTACACTCGGCGAAATTGAAACGATGAATCCGGATATGATTGTGATTTCTCCGGGACCATGCACACCGAATGAAGCTGGCATCAGCCTTGCGGTTGTTGACCGGTTTAAGGCTGTAATCCCAATTTTGGGCATTTGCCTTGGCCACCAAACCATTGGGCAGGCTTTTGGCGCGCGGGTGGTGCGGGCTCGGGAGCCGGTTCACGGCAAGGTCCATCCGATCCACCATACCGGTAAAGGGGTATTTGCCGGTTTGAACAATCCTTTGCAGGTAACCCGCTATCATTCCCTTGTGCTTGACCGGAATACGCTGCCGGCGGACTTGGAAATTACAGCAAAAACACTAGAGGGTGAAATTATGGGGATTCGGCATAAAAGATACCCGTTGGAAGGCGTCCAGTTTCATCCGGAGGCGATTCTTACCGAGGGCGGCATGGACTTATTACGGAATTTCTTGGTGTTTGCACAGGAGTTTAAGGGGAAGCGCCATGAAAAATAAAACGTTTTCGACAAAATTGACAGCGTTCGATCTTTTCGTATCGTTGCGCAGCCGGCGGCATCCTTTTATTTTGGACAGCGGGATGGATCCGGAGAAGCTGGGGCGTTATTCTTTTGTCGGCGCCGATCCATTTTTGACGTTTTCCAGCAAAGGGGATCAGTGTCGCATCGTCCGCGTTGGTGAAACGGAGGAACTTCATACTGCAGACCCGTTTGAATTGTTGAGACGACTTCTTCGGCAATATCCTGTTCAGACGCGGGACCGTTTTCCTTTTCCGGGGGGCGCGGTAGGTTATTTTGGCTATGATTTATGCCATTTTATCGAAAAATTGCCGCGCAAGGCCGTGGACGATGTTGGCGTTCCGGACTGTTTTTTTGGTTTTTATGACGGCATTTTTGTGTTTGACCACCAGGAGAACACGGTGGATATCGTGGCGTTGGGGCTTTCCGGTACAGTCGAAGAAACGCTGCATAGGCTGGAACTACAATTATGTGCCGCTGCCGAACAGCCTCTGACAATTATTCCGTTTCATAATTCCGCTCCGG
>CAYUNV010000379.1:0-2325 GCA_964446265.1 uncultured Negativicutes bacterium
CGCCAACGTTCGTCGTTCCCAGTAGGACAGCAAGGTTGCCGCTGCTATCCCCTATCGCTTTTGATGCGTCTTGAATACCTTGTAGAGGATTCTCAACTGGTTGAAGGTCTTTTATCGTGCGATTTGTTGCACTTTCAATCACCCTTAATTGTTCTTGATACTTATCCGCATCATCCGGATGCGGTACTCCAGCAGCATTAACTCTCCACAATATTCCATTTGGATTATACTCCAATACATAACCGTCTGCAACATCTTGATCACTTAATTCCGCATCAACAAAGGCAGAATTACAAGGCCCTAAAATGTAATTAAAATTATCATGCCAGGTATCGAGAAACAGTTTCACAGAATACTCCGGATAAAAATTAGTATTTAATAAGCTATTCGTCGCTGTCGTCTGTCCACTTGCAACAGTATTACCCGAGACCAAAAACGCTGATGACCGAGTGGTTGCCGTTTCAGGATTTACAACGGCATTCTGGGTCTCCGTTCGCGCTGCAGACTGAATAACGTTTCCTATGCTATTATCTTCAACTGCGGCGGGAGCAATTCCTTGTTCATCCATACCAAAATCATCTTCCAAACTCATCTTATCATCTCCCAATAACACAATTTTAAAACTTCCACTGCCATGCCCCACCCACTTCCAACTGGCGACTTCCTTTTTCATTCCACTTCTTGCCGGCCAGCAGTGTCACTCTCTGTCTTGCAGTATCCTTGCTGAAGGCAGCGCCATAACTTTCTGTCGTGAAATACGCTCCGATCGCGTTATCCTTTTTTTTGGACTTTTCCAGAGCCAGTTTGTCAGCCAGCATTTGATTGACGATGGGCGTTACATCAATTTGGCTTGTGGTCTGATGCACCAATTGCAATTGTCCGGTCGAACCCAATTGCACAGAATTATGATCCGTCAAATTAGGCACATCATACTCTTTGCCGTTGATGTAAGCGACAATCTTATTATCAGCCTGCCGAAACTGCACCAGATCTCCCTCCTGCTCAGATGGCACCACCGCCACAGCAGTGGTATTCGACTCATCAACCGTAACCGGCATTGATTGAGTAAATGTTCCATCTACCTTCTGGTTTTTGACTGCAAGGTTATCCCAGACATACTCCAGCCATGCGCCGCCAATCATTCCTAAACCCAAACCAATTACCGTACAAATCGCAACGACTTTCATTGAATAGCCGTTCAACTTAAAACTGCTTCCTGTTAACTCATCCGTCATCTTCTTGCTCCTTTCCTGCTGAAAAACATTCTTCAAACACCGCGTTTGTTCCCGCCAAATAATTTTCAACCGTGTCGCCGAAGTAGCCGCCGTGCTTTAAGGCCCGGACATAGTCGGCCAATGTTTCCGCTTCATATATGCCGTCTTCCCGGTAGTTGCGCAGGTATCGCCCAAAATACTCTGCGCAGGCTTCATACGTTGGAAAATCAATGTAATATTGATCACCATCGGGTTGCGCCGAATCATTTTCTTCCACTTGACAAAGACCGCCAAGATTATGATTGCTTTGCATCAATTCCGAAGTGAAATTTTCTGTCTCGTGCGCCCATTGACAATAAATCCACTCCGGTTCGATCGGCGTTCCGGCAATTTCCGCTGAACGCTCAGCCAAACAAAACATATACTCATTTACTCTTCCCATCATGCTGCCTCCCCTTTACAGTCGTTATTTTATTTCAGTATGTCCCCTTTTACTTTTCAAAGATGCGGCTCAGCCAAGGTATATCGGTATTAAACAAACTATGATTTGTCAAAACAGCAGTCATTTGGGCGGCTACAAGCTGCCCCATCTGGATCCAGGAGCTAAGATCATATTTCGTTCCCACGGTTGCATTGCTATGCCAGGCCCATGCATAAGAAAGAAACCAAAAAACAACAAAAATAGAAATAGCACCGATACATCCATAAATCACACCCACGTCAATGCCCCCTCGAAAACCAGATTGTCAGACTGAAGCCCACACCGGATATCAGAAGCGACACGACACAAGCTACACCAGCAATAAATCCGGCAGAATTTGCCCTCTGCTTTCGGATTTCTTCGATCGCAGCCAAAATTGCCGGAATATCCTTTGTATTCTCCTCTACCCGCCCCAGCCGTTCGGATAACTTACCCACATCTTTATTTAAGTCAGTCATGCCACGGCTGATATCCGTATGCAAAATACAAACTTCATTGTCTCCACCCATCGCGTTACCTCCCTGCAAAATGATACATTCTTGAATTGTTTGAAAATAAACATCCCCCGGCGATAACGAGGCCACTGAAAAAGTCCCTTTGATGCTAAAAAAGGTATAGTCCCTCAAGAAA
>CAYUNV010000380.1:0-2273 GCA_964446265.1 uncultured Negativicutes bacterium
CGTTGATCAATCTTGGTTTTCAACACAATGTTCTTTTTGGTCACCGCACTTAATTTCGCCGCCAGTGCCTGATGCTGTTCCGGCGACAAAGGCAATGCCGTAACGACTTGTGCCTCGGCGATATTCCGCGCTTCATTGGCTAAATTCCGGTATTCGCCGATAATTGCCGGCAAGGCAGTTTCCCGGCGATTGTCAACTAACAACAACAAAAAATTGCGGACAAATTCCGCCAGGTCGGCGCCAAAAACACTGTTGATCGTGTCTTTTTTCGCTTCAGCAGGGACGCGAGGATGATACAGAAGCATTGCTAAATCCGGGTTATCCTCCAAGGTTGCTTCGACACTCTTTAGCTGTCCGTCCACTTCGCTGAGGGCGTTTTTCTCCAGCGCCAATTCATAAATCGCCTGGGCGTATTTTAATGCCAGTTGATTGACTAGCATGGCAATCCACCCACTTTTTGTTCATCCAATTGGTCAATGAAATCAGCCACCAATTTTGCATTGCTGGCAGTATCCATATTTTGGCCAATAATTTTCGAAGCTGCCGCCACTGAAAGGGCAACCACTTCCGTACGCAGTTGGGTCAATGCGTATTCCCGCTCACGGGCAATTTCTTCCTGGGCGGCTTTGAGCAATCGCGCATTCTCCGCCCGCGCTTCTTCCAAAATTTCCTCTTTTGTTTGTTCCGCCAGCCGCATTGCCTTATCGACAATCGCCTGGGCCTGGGTACGGGCATCCAACAATTGCTGTTGGTATTCCTGCTTTAATTTCGCGGCTTCCGCCCGTTCTTGTTCAGCGCTGTTCAAGCTGTCGGCAATTTTAGCCTGCCGGTCCGCCAATGCTTTCATTAACGGCTTATAGGCAAACTTGGTAAGCAGCGCTACGAGGAGTAAAAAATTTATAATTTGTGCAACCAATGTTGCATTTAAATCTATCAACCACGGCCCCTCCTTTACAGGTTGTAAGGGAGGCGACAACGAGAATCCCGCCGCCGCCTGATTACTTCAAATTACTTCAACATCGGATTTGCATACAGAAGTACGATGGCTATAACAGCGGCAATAATAGGAATCGATTCGATCAAACCAACAGAAATCAGCATGTTAACCAAAATGGAGCCTTTAGCTTCCGGCTGTCTGGCCATTCCTTCCACTGCTTTTGCAGTGACGACACCGTCACCGATACCAGCACCCACTGCACCTAAACCTACTGCCAATCCTGCTCCAATAAAAGCACCTGCAACCATAATCGCGTGTTCCATAAAAAAATCCTCCTTTCAAATCAGCAAAGTAATTTTTTATCCAATCTTGATGGCCGGACTACCGGCAATTAGTGGTGATCGTCTTTCACGGAATTGGCCAGGTACGACATGGACAACATCGTGAAAATAAATGCTTGAATGACTCCGACAAACACACTGAACCCGAGCCAGAGCGTCGGGACAACATAAGGGACTAAAAGACCAAGAATAATAATCAAGACTTCGCCGGCCAGAATATTACCGAATAGACGAAAAGACAGCGTGATCGGCTTGGCTAATTCTTCGATAATATTGATGATGACAAAGGGTGCATACGGTTGAAAGAAATGCTTCAGATAATTAAACAGCCCTTTGTTAATTGCGCCCAACACATGCACCATTAAAATGACCATCAAGGCCAGGCCTAACGTTGTATTGAGATCGGCTGTCGGCGATGTAAAACCGGGAATCAGCCCCAGCCAGTTTGCAATCAGCAAGAACAAAAACAAGGTAATGATCAAAGGCGCCAATTTCAGCCCCTTCGGCCCCATCGTATTCTCGATCTGATCTAAAAGCGCCGTAACCGCCATTTCCAACAAATTCTGCCAGCGTCCGGGTATGATTGAAAGACTGCGGGTTGCCAGGAAAGCAATTACAATGACAACCGCCATTGTCAGCCAGGTCATATACAACGTATCAATATTCAGTGTAAAGCCGGCAAGATGCGCGAGTTTATGAACACCAATTTCATGTCCTCCTCCACCATGTTCCATACTATCACCCCCTTCTTTAATAAATTAAGTTTCGGAATTGTTATTTTTGGGTTTTCCACGCCTGCACGACAGCATTCAGCACAATAATCATTTGCAAGGAGAAAAGCCCTGCCACTGCTGCCCAAAAATGAATCACTGTCGTATGAACGGATAGTATTAAAATCAGCAAAATAAAGCCCAATCGCAAAAGCCAGCCTACACGCATGTAGTTCACGGCTTTAGGGATTGGCATGTCTGCACTCTTACGAACCCGATACGCCA
>CAYUNV010000381.1:0-2261 GCA_964446265.1 uncultured Negativicutes bacterium
ATTTCTCCGCGCTCAATTCTTGGATTACAGCCGCCGCAAAAACATATGCTCACTATTTTCATCTAATGATTAGCTTTCCTTACTATTTTTAACGCCAGATCAATCAATTCTTCGCTAATGCTGAATTCAGCTTGAACGGATAAATTAGGGTATTTTCGCTGGATAATATCCTCTATCACATGCGAAATTGTATCTTGATTACTGGGGCATGTTGAACATGCCCCCAGCAATCTTATGATAACCACATTATTTCGTATTCCCAAAAATTCGAGGTCACCGCCATGTGTCTTTAATTGAGGACGAATTTGTTGGACAATGATTGATTGCACATCTTCCATTACTTTTCCCATAGCTAACCTCAATAAAAAATTAATCGGTAATGCCGGCGATGGCTTTAGCCAGTTTTTTCTTTTGTCCTAAATTGCCTTGACGGGAAATCATAATGCGCTGCGCCTGAGGAGAACCGGCGCCATGCATAGATTCCGTACGGTAACCAACAGCTGCCGTACCTAGTGTCAAGTTTTCAATCAGCCGCATAATCTTCATCCGGTTTTCAGTAGAAACGGAATTTACCGCACGCAGATATTTATCGATATACTTGCCTAATTCAGGATGCCGGAAATCTTTTTCACTTGGCATCGTTACCATAATGCCGCCGGCAATATCTTCCGCCAAACGAGTAATCTCATATGGGAACCGGGTAACATTTTGCTTGCAGACATTAGCCAGCAGCAAATCAATAAAGTAATTTCCCGAAGCAGTTTTATACCCTTCTGCCGAGCAGGCAATGCCGCAGGCGTATAGGGTTTCATTTAAATGCATCATTTCAATAAGCTTATCCTTGACATGCGAAGCTTTGTTAGCACCATTATAATCTGCAGCTAAAGCAGCAGCACCAATTAATACGTCACCTACGCCTACTTTACATCCGCCATAACTTTGGCGATGATAGCCGGCAAACCGTTCGACCAACATGCCGCTGTATTCAAATTCGCCGCACATAAATACATGTTCCCAAGGTACAAATACATTGTCAAAAATCATCATGGCTTCATGTCCGCCAAACTCCGCATTGCCAACATCAATTTTTCCGCCTTCCAGCTTGCGGGTATCGCAGGATTGGCGTCCGTAAATATAGACAATCCCTTCGGCATCAGATGGAGTCCAGAAGGATACTGCATAGTCAACATCTTCCGGACCCATGCTGATAGTTGGCATAACAATAATGGCATGGGAATTAATGCAACCGGTTTGGTGCGCTTTGCAGCCGCGGACCACAATGCCATCGTCACGTTTTTCTACAATCCGCACATACAGATCAGGATCGACTTGTTTACTGGGGGCAAGTCCCCTATCCCCTTTGACATCTGTCATGGCTCCATCTACGGTCCAGTCTTCTTCTTGCATCACAGTTAAAAATTTCACGAAATTGTCATGGTAATGAGTACCCTTGGCTTTGTCACATTCGAAGGTCGTGCTATCCATTGCATTGATGGCATCCATTCCCACGCAGCGTTGGAAACAGGCTGCCGTTTTTTGACCTAACAGGCGCTGCATTTTTACTTTTTTCACTAAGTCTTCTGTGCTTTGATGCAAATGACAGAAACGGTTTACTTTTTTTCCGGTTAAACTGGAAGTTGCCGTCATCAAATCTTCGTATTCAGGCACATGCGCCAATTCATATGTTTTTTTAACCGAATTCATAGACGGACGAATAATTGGATGGTCGACCGGATTTTTTACTTCCTCTCCAAACATGAATACTTTGAGATTGAGTTTACGTAAACTTTCTTCATACTGCTCAGGTGTCTTTAAAGCCATTTGTGTTTCCCCCTTAAAATAATTTAATATTAGGTGTCGACGCGGATGAAAATCAGGTACTACAGGTTAATTTCTCACGCGCTCGTTGCACTCTTAGTTTTTGACACATCCTTCTTTTCTTCTGCCTCAATAAGGGCATTGAATACGGGGTCGGTTTTCTTGTCATACGTGTTCCAATTTCTAAAGAAATTTTTACCATAAATCAGTACGCACAAAACAATTCCTACACCAAAAGCATACCCGGCACCACGGGATATTAGCACGGCACCGACAATACCTGCGACTCCAAGATCATTAAAAGTACGAGCTTTCAGGATACCGACACGAACTGCTACATAGCCTTGGATCAGCATCGTCAAAGATAATGCAATCGGCAGTATTGGCTTTACTAACGTAACAATCGGTTTAAAGAAATAGCCGGTAAACGTTCCCCACCGGAA
>CAYUNV010000382.1:0-2242 GCA_964446265.1 uncultured Negativicutes bacterium
GGAAGATTTGGAACTTCTGGAAGATCATTTATCCGACATCATTCTTGCGATTGGACTTCCTGAGGAACAGACGAACTCGATTTTACGCTTGATTGATGATGCGTTGGAAAACCATCATGCCAACATTCTCGACACCGTGGAACAGTTTTTGTCGGAAGATGAAGAGGATGAAGCTGCTGAATAAAGGCCGCTTTTTGGACAAAAATTCGACTGAATGTAAAAAATATGTCTTGCAGTTGACTCTGCAGGACATATTTTTTTGCAATAAACAACATAGTGATCGCCACGAGCGGTAAACGGATGCATTTTTTTGTCTGTCAAACTATAGAAAAATTTATCTGGCAGACATATGTACAATTGACGGATTTTTCTGTCGTCAGAAGTTTGCGGAAACCACATTTTTTAATTGAATAAAATTATTATGTAAAAAAATAAAGGATGTTGTAGACGGGCGTCTAACTATATATGTAGAACATTAAATAATATAATCCGGTTTCCTTTATTGTTTTTGTGCAGAAGAAATAGTATTGTCGAAGCCATATTTTTAGCCAAAATCGAAATCTTGTCAGCTTGCAATTCACGGATACCCGTATGGATGCAGAACTGTTCAAAGAGCACGAATTTTGGTTTTTTATTTTGAGCGAACGCTTTTTTGCGCCTAATCCGACAACTATTAAATAAAATGCCGACAAATACAAGACGTACATCCGACATGTTGCAGGATTTTTAATTTAAAGCGAGAAAAAAATAGATAAAATAGACGACACTAAATTATTATAATCTATTCTAGAATGTAGTATTGAAAGCGTGGGGCTATTGGGAGTAAGAGGAGGAAAATATGTGCTGGTAAGAGATTTCATGACCACAACCCCCCAGACACTGAAAGAAAAAGATACTTTAAAGGACGCTGCCTTTTTGTTCTACAAGTATAAAATCGGCGGAGCGCCTGTCGTTACGGATCAGAATGAAATTTGCGGTTTCCTGGAGCAGGAGGATATTGTCAAGGCAACGATGAAGCAGGTGCCGCATTCCCACCCAATTGCGGAATTAATGAACCGGAATGTGATCGCCATTTCTCCTGGGACGGCAATGGAGGAGGCCTGGCAAATTCCACAGCAGCATTTGCCTGTAGTCGATGAAGAGGATCGACTGATAGGAATGTTGAGCCGCAATGATTTTTTGCATCATTTTCATAGCCGCCTCCAACGGGCGCTCAATACGGTGGAATCTTTAATTCATGGGTCGCATGACGGGATCATTGTTGTCAATTCGTATGGAATTGTAGAGATCTTTAACGACGCAGCGGCCCGGTTGATTGGCGTGTCGTCTGAAAAAGCAAAAGGGAGTTTTATTCGGGACATTGTTCCTCATACCGGAATCATGCAAGTGTTGGTTACCGGAAAAAAAGAAGACAATATACGTCTGGAAGTTAACGATAAGGAAGTTCTGGTGAACCGGTTTCCCATCTGCGAAGGATCGAAAATTGTCGGAGCCGTGGCGATAATTCAGGACATTTCGCAAAATACTGACATCATGAAAACTTTGGACGATACCCAGCATAAAGTTGAGGCTATGGAAATTATTTTTGAGAGCTTGAAACAAGGAATCGTTGTTCTGGATGAAAATAATATTATCACACTGGTAAACAAATCGTATGAAGACATGATGGGAATTCCCCGGGAGGAGTTGCTAGGCCGGGATGCGCGTGATGCAATTGAAAATTCACGGATGCATGTTGTATTGAAGACCGGTGTTCCTGAGCTGGCGGATTTACAGAGCGTCAAGGGCCGGCAGGTGGTAGTTAACCGTGTGCCAATATTTAAAGACGGTTCTATTATCGGTGCGATCGGGGAGGCGATGTTTAAGGATATCAGTGAAGTAGGAGCGATCCTGCAAAAAGATAATGTATTCAGTTACGTCAGTTCGCTGCATGAACAAGCTATAAAAAAGCAGTCGGCAGAGCGGCATACGTTTGACACGATTATCGGACGTTCGCGGGCGATGATACAGGCCAAAAATTTGGCGGCCAAGGCGGCGCAAAGCGATAGCACCGTATTGATTTTGGGCGAGAGCGGCACCGGCAAAGAGCTGTTTGCGCATGCTATTCACAATGCAAGCAAACGGCGCGCCATGCCGATGGTGCCGATCAACTGCGCCGCGATCCCGGAGGAGCTCATTGAAAGCGAGCTCTTCGGCCACGAGAAGGGCGCCTTCACCGGCGCGGACAAGGCCCAGATGGGCA
>CAYUNV010000383.1:0-2227 GCA_964446265.1 uncultured Negativicutes bacterium
TTCTTTGTAGATTTGGTGATGAAGAGAGTCTTAGAGCGACACTCATGGAGGCCCTTGGCAATAGACAGAGATTGAAAGAAATGGGCGCCAGGGGGAAGGCCAAGGTGATGGAGCGGTATACCTGGGACCGGATTGGGGCAAAGGTGCAGGAGGTCGTGGAAGGAACCTGAGGGAAACTGGAGGTCTGCACTAGAATCCATCAGCATTCTCAATTAAGTGCCTGAGTGTAACTTTCTTAACATTTTATTGTGCTTTCCGTTCGTGCTGAACGATGTAAGCCCCGCTCTTTGGCGCGGCAAGCGTTCGAGAAGAAACAACAGGCAGAGCAGCCAAGAACTTGTTTGAGCTCGACCCAATGACTGCAAAGGGGGGCAGGGGGGATTTTCATCGGTGGGGGTGAAGCGAGTTCATGACTATTAGACAAAGTATCCCTTAATGAACCATTAGACGTGAGGATCTTGAGGGTACAATGACTTTTCCTAAGAGTTTTCGCGGGAGGGAAATTGAATGGAGCTTGTTAACGCTCATAAGCCATTTTGGAACAATAAAAAATACTTCACTTCGGCATTTTTTCTTCTTTTCGCAGTTGGCCTTTTGGGAAGTCTGAAGATCACTTTCACTTTGTGGGGGTTGGAACCCGATATAATTCACTCAGCAATGTTATGGGATGGAATACGCGATCATGGTTTGCCTTTCATAAAGGAATGGCTTTTCACAACGGATAACTGGCTTTTTTCACTCGTCCCGATGCATTTTTTGCTATTTTGGATTTTCGGGGATGAACCAGTAATATTGATATTATCGGGATGGCTAATCTTTGTCGCGAGTGTCCTTCTGAGCGGAATGATCGCAAGAAACTTGCACGCTCCGAAATCAGCCCTTATTATCCCTGTTGTTTTGATTTTTTCGGGATTTTATGCACATGAATATGGATTTATCACTTACGCAAATTCTCACAACCTGACAAATCTTTACGGGCTTTTTTCAATTTTTTGTTTGACGCAGTGGATGAAAACTCACCGATTTATTTTGCTTGTGCTGATTGTATTATCGGTTGTGACGGGTGGTCTGTCTGATCCGTGGATGACCGGGGCGTATGTGTTGCCAATGACCTTTGCCAGTTTAATCTTATGTTTTATTTTTGGTAAGTCTGCTGAACGAAATCAATACATTTCTCTTTTTCTGGCGATGTCGGCTTCTCTTGTTGTCATAGAAACGCAATTATTTGGAGTTTTGAGTTTTCTTCCGGCCTTTCATTTTCAGATTGCATCATGGGATCTGCTCAAGTCCAATGCTATCTACTTGATAAAGGATTTAGGCGGATTATTTAATTTGATCCCAGGGAATAGATCCAACGGCCTTATTCCGGGATTAGCTTCGTTATTAATCGTTTTTTTCCAGGTACTTCGCATCGCCTTTCTCGTGCTCAATAAGAGCCTGCTGCAATGTCCTAGCGAGCTTGTGTTTTATTCAATTATTATATTATCTTCAGGTGGGATTACACTGGCATGTCTGATTTCAAATTCTCCCGCAGCGAATTTGTCTGCTCGTTTTCTTATAAATGTTCTATATTTAATAGTAGTTGGAAGTGGAGTTGCATTGGAATTAAATTGGAATAAGGCTTTTGTATCAACTAAGTTCCTTGCAATCATCATTGGATTTTTCTTTGTGATTTCAGGAATGGTCAGTAATCTGCATTTATTTAAATCATTTCGGATGAATGTTAATGATAATGGTATTTATAAAACAATAGATTTCTTAAGAAATAATAACTTGATTTACGGATATGGACCCTATTGGGGGGCAAATGCTAATTTAGTAACATGGTTAAGTAAATCAACTATCAAGATTAGGCCTGTTGTGTTCGACAAAACTAGTGGTCAGATGATAAAAGCAACAAGATCTCAATCCTGTAAGCTTTGGTATCTCCCAGAAAATATCCCGTCCGATCTGCGGAATTATTTCGTTGTAATCAAGAGCGACGGAGAGGAATGTCCGGACACGAACCTATGTATGGAGGGGCTAGTCAAACAGTTTGGCGCTCCTGCTAGAATCTTGCCATATGAAAGTGCATATATTTTAGTATGGAATCATCCCCTCATGGAGTCCGATTAAAAGTGGAAAAAGTTTCATTGACCGACTTGAAGCAATATTCGTTGAAAAGATATTCTAACCCTTTCAATCCCCTTGTAAATATCTACCGCTCCCGTGATCTGCTCATGCAGCT
>CAYUNV010000384.1:0-2226 GCA_964446265.1 uncultured Negativicutes bacterium
AAGATGTGGGGAGGCCGATACGCCAAAAGTACGGACGTGATGGTGGAGGAATTTACCTCCTCCATTTCTTTTGATCAGCGTATGTTTCGGGAAGATATCGCCGGCAGCATTGCCCATGCCAGGATGTTGGGCCGCTGCGGCATTGTTCCCGAAAACGAAATACAAGAGATTGTTGCCGGATTGCAGGACATTTTGGCTGATATCGAAGCCGGTAATTTTGAGTTTTCTGTTTCGTTAGAAGATATTCATATGAATATCGAAAAAAGATTGACCGACCGGATCGGACCAATCGGCGGGAAATTACATACGGCCCGCAGCAGGAATGATCAGGTTGCTTTGGATACCCACATGTACCTGAAAAAAGAAATTGGCGCCATTGCGCAATTGCTGCATGGAATGGAGCAGGCAATCATTGAAGTGGCGGCCAACCATTCGCAAGTGATTATGCCCGGCTATACGCACTTGCAACGCGCGCAGCCGATTTTGTTTTCGCATCATTTGATGGCCTATTTCTTCATGTTAGCGAGAGATTTTGAACGTCTGGAAGGCGTATGGAAACACACGGATTTGATGCCGTTGGGGGCAGGCGCTCTGGCGGGAACGACTTTCCCGATTGACCGCCATTTTGTCGCCGAACAATTGCATTTTAATGATGTATATGCGAACAGTATCGATGCCGTTAGCGATCGGGACTACATCCTGGAATTCTTAAGTTTTGCATCGATTTTGATGATGCATCTAAGCCGTTTGAGCGAAGAGATCATTCTTTGGTCGTCTACGGAGTTTTCGTTTATCGAATTGGATGATGCGCATTGTACCGGTTCCCGTATTATGCCGCAAAAGAAGAATCCGGATGTAGCGGAACTGGTCCGAGGCAAAACCGGCCGGGTGATCGGCCACCTGATGTCCATGCTGATGACGGCAAAAGGATTGCCGTTGGCCTACAATAAGGATTTGCAGGAAGATAAAGAAGGTTTGTTTGATACGATTGACACGATCAAATTCAGCTTATCCGTTTACGCCGCCATGATTAAAGCAATGAAGGTGAATGATGAACGGATGGGAAAAGCGGTGCGGGAGGATTTTTCGAACGCAACGGATATGGCGGACTATCTGGTAAAACGTGGATTGCCCTTCCGTCAGGCGCATGAAGTGGTTGGAAATTGTGTAAAATATTGCATTGACCATAATAAGCGGCTGTTAGATTTATCCTTGACGGAATTCCAGAGTTTCTCGGATTTGTTCGCAGAGGATATTCTTGAGGCGATCAAGATTGAAACCTGTATTGCTGCCCGAAATTCATACGGTGGAACATCGTACACGCAGAATGGACAGGCGATTGCAAAAGGAAAAACAATGTTGTCCAATCAACAAATAGCACTTGACATGTATACAAAAAACGACCTATAATTATTGTAATGCTTTTTAGGATGGGCATTTTTCGAGTAGTATTTCTTATGTACTACTCGGAAATTGCCTTTATCCTTTTTGTGCGAACAAGCGCGCCACTTTAAGGAGGTTTTTTGTATGAGTAAGATCGCCGTAACAAGAGTCGGCAAACCGGGCGTTCTCCCCGATGAGGACAAATTAGGCTTTGGGCATATTTTTTCTGATCACATGTTTGTCATGGATTACGAAACAGGAAAAGGTTGGTATAATCCGCAGATTGTGCCTTATGAACAGTTTCCTATTTTTCCTTCTTCCATGGTACTGCATTACGGTCAAGCGATATTTGAAGGCATGAAGGCATTTCGTACGGTCGATAATCGGATCGTTGTGTTCCGGCCGGATGAGTACCTCAATCGCTTCAACCGCTCCGCAGATATCCTCTGCATTCCACGTACGGATGTAGCGCAAATCAAAGACGCGCTGTTTCAATTGATTGAATTGGAAAAAGACTGGGTTCCGGGCAAACTAGGAACTTCGCTGTATATTCGGCCGTTTATCATCGCGAATGATCCTTATGTTGGTGTAAAAAGTTCCGATACATACAAGCTAATGATTATTTTGTCTCCATCTGGAGCCTATTACGCTTCTGGCTTCGAGCCTGTAAGCATCAAAGTAGAAGATAAGTATGTGAGAGCCGGGGTCGGCGGACTCGGCGAAGCAAAAACACCGGCCAATTATGCGGCCAGCCTGCGGGCCCAGGAAGAAGCCCATAAGGAAGGATTTACGCAAGTGCTTTGGCTCGATGCGGTAGAACGTAAATATATTGAAGAAGTCGGC
>CAYUNV010000385.1:0-2221 GCA_964446265.1 uncultured Negativicutes bacterium
CTGTATTTTATCTTACCGCCATTACTACTATCATAACCGAAAAATTTGTTGAGCCACGCTTAGGGAAGTATACCGGGCGCATCGAAACGATAAGTTTGGAAGCACCTACGCCGGAGCAGAAGAAAGCTCTGAAAGCAACTGGTTTTGCCGCACTGGCTTTTATCGGTGTACTTTTACTGCTTGTTGTACCTGAAGGCGCAGTTCTGCGTAATCCTCAAACCGGTGGTATACTTGGCTCACCATTAATGAGGGGTATCGTACCTCTGTTGTTTATGTTCCTTCTGACTTTAGGCTTGACATTTGGAATCAAATCCGGATCAATCAAAAATGCTGACGATGTTATTAAGAAGATGGGTGAAGCGATGAAAGGACTGGCTGGTTTTATGGTCATGGCGTTTGCGATTGCCCAGTTTATTGCAGCTTTTACTTGGACCAATATCGCAACTCTTCTTGCAACCAGCGGTGCTGAATTCTTAAAGTCAATAAATATGGTTGGTTTGCCGGCATTTATCTGCTTTATGCTGTTTGCGCAGTTCTTGGGCTTGTTCACTGCCAGTGGTTCCGCTGTATGGGCGTTGCTTTCGCCGGTATTCGTACCAATGTTTATGCTGCTTGGCTATCACCCGGCATTTATTCAGATGGCTTTCCGTGCCGGTGATGGTTCTCTGAATACTGTGGGTATTGTTAATCCGTTCTTACCTCTGTTTTTGGAAGGTATGGGCAAATACGAGAAAAACGCGGGTATCGGTACGTATCTGTCGTTGATGATGCCATATGCAATAGCATTCTTAGTAATGTGGTATCTATTGTTTAGCTTCTGGTTTTTCATGGGATGGCCGTCCGGCCCGGGGGTTACCCAACGTTTATGGTAAGAAAGTAAATGTCTTGCGATTGCTTAAAGTCTTCTTTAAGCAATCGTTTTTTTCTTTAAGTGAAAGTATAATTTTTTGGCGCTATCTGGGTTAACTCCTATATCATTGTACAGTTTGTACAAAATAACTACGTTTTTATCAATAAAACAGTGTAAAGTGCACTAATTGCCTAAAAAGTGAAAAAAAGTTAAAATTTAACTAGGACAATAGTAAGTTTTATATATTAGTTATACTACATAAACGGAATATACCAGATGGCGTAGTTTCTATGATAAACATGGAGGAAAATATGGACTGGAAACATCAAGTTCCGAAGGAATTAGCTGAGCGGGTTGTGAAAATGATCCACGAGGTTACAGGTAGTAATGTTAATTTCATGGGAGAAGGCGGGGAGATTATTGCTACTATGCAGCCGGAGCGCCTGGGCACCATCCACGCAGGGGCTAAAAGCATTATGGCGGGCGAAACGGACGAAGTGGCAATATCCGCAGAAGATGCCAGCAAGATGGAGGGAGTAAGGCCGGGATACAATGGCGTTATATTTTATGAGGGCAAACGCATTGGTTGTATCGGAATGACAGGTGATCCGGAACAGACCCGTCCGTTGCAAAAGATGGCTGCAATCCTAGTTGGTGAAGAGATAAAAAAAGATAAGGCCAGCCAGGCCAGAGAAAATTTATTGCGTTCCGTTGTAATGGAACTGAATCAAACTTTTATGTCTATTCACGAGCTAACCGATGCTGCCACTGACGTTTCGCTGCGTTATGAACATATGGAAAAGTTCCTGAATAACACGGAAGCTCATTTGAGTGATTTGAATCAAGTATTTGATTATATCCAGAATATTGCCGCCCAGACTAATTTACTTGGACTTAACGCAGCAATTGAAGCGGCTCGTGTGGGGGAAGCCGGGAGGGGATTTGCTGTAGTTGCCAACGAAATTCGAAAATTGGCTACTTATTCGGCTGAATCACTAAGTAAAATCAGCACCACCCTGAAATTCGTAAAAGACTCTGTTTTAGAGGTAGGCCAAGAAGTCCGGTCAACTACATCAACGACTCAGCAACAAGTTGCTTCGTTGCAGCTCATTTCAAGCAGTACGCAGTCCATACAAGGCAAACTGGGACAACTTGTGTAATTGATCATGCTGCGGCATAACAGGGTATATCCAGTTTGTAAAGATTCTGTTTTTTGCGGAGTCTTTTTTATTGCGTGTGTAATTAATTCAAGGCGATTGACCTTGTCATCCTAGTGGATCAATGAATAAACATACTCTTTAAAACTATATATATTGTTTACCATAATTTTGATATAATGGAATTAGTTGAATATAAAATGATAAGATACCC
>CAYUNV010000386.1:0-2217 GCA_964446265.1 uncultured Negativicutes bacterium
GGAGTGCTTGGCCGGATGTTACAGGAACGCCGGTCTGAATTAACAAGAATAGTCAGAAATTAAGTCGTAAAATTTTTCGCTTTAAAAACCGCATAAAAACGTTGGAAAAATGCACCACTTGAAAAATTATGTTGTAAAAATTTTTATGTTTTTACATTTCCGTTCTGAAAATTTTCGAAATTAAGTTGTAAAAAAATCGAAACACTGAATAGAATAATAATTCATTCCACATCGTGCCATCTGGCTAATGCATATTCTTTTGGTCTATTGCCTCGATCAACTTCAAGAAGACCTCGTTATAAGGTGTAGCAATATTGTATTTTCGCCCTAATTGGCAAACTGTTCCTGCAAAAAGATCCACTTCTGTTTTTCTTCCTGCCTCTACATCCTGCAACATAGAACTTTTTGCAGTTGGAGGCATTGCATGAATTACTCCCATTGCTGATTCAAGCATTTTATCTGCGTTCTTCACCCCTGCCTCGGGTGCTATTGCAATGACTTCTTGCATGAGCGCGTAAGCAATCTCCATCGGTTTTGAACACTCATGGAAAATTTTATACGGTGCTAATAATACTGCTGACGCCTGATTAAAACCAACATTAATCATAAATTTACTCCACAATGCAAAGATCATATCTTGAGGGACTTTGTAGTCTATGTTGACCCGATCGAAGAAATCGCGCACGGCAGCTACATTTTCAGAGATATTGGTATTGTCTGCTTCGCCAAAAACAAGAGTACCAACGCCGTCATGGGAAATGTTTTTGCCCGATCGGGTACTAATATGTCCAAGGAAGAGAGAATATAAAACTTTGTCCCAACCGTATTTTTTTGCAATAATTTCTTCGCACGTAATGCCGTTCAAGGGTGAAAGAATAATTGTATCATTCCCGACAAAGCTTTCAATTGCGTCGATTGCTTCCCGCAAGCCGTTAGACTTGGTAGCAATAATAATGAGATCTGCTTTCTCGGCGTTCTTATCCGGCAGAGCATATTGAAAATCCCATCGTTTATCATTAAAGACAATCCCGTCCTTCACATAACGTTCATGCCTATTTTCATCAATCACTATCCGTAAACACTCCGGATCAAACGTATTAATTTTTGTGGCATAAATACTGCCAATCGCTCCCAGGCCAATAATCGCAACCTTTTTTATTTGTTTCATTTGGAAAGTCACCCTCCTTTAATGTTCAACTTTTTGTTTCGGATCTCTGCAGTTTCGTCTTTTTCTGACATTCCACATCATCCTCTTCTGAATTGAATTCATTGCATTAGGTTCCAGAGAAATTTCGACTTTTATAATCTGCTGTCCAGGGCGGGTCTTAAAAGAATGAAGTTCGTAAGCGAAATTGGTTACAAAGACAATGTCGCATTCCGCCATGATCCGATTTAAACATTCGGTATTATTTAATCCGGAAATGATGCGGTTAAGGCGCTTATGGCCTGAAAATAGTGTGCTGTTGTAAAACGTTTCCGCGCTGTACTGATTAACACAAACATAGCCAACTGTCGTATGATCAGGAACTTTCATCATTGCATCCAGAACGCTAATATCCGTCTGGAGCAATACAGTGGCAATTTTGTCTTCAATATTGGGAAACATTCGGATCAGATTCTCAGCATGATTAAAACCGCAAACAACCATCTCGCAGTTTGCAAGACGTTCTGCATAAGCTATAGGATTTTTCTCGAGTTCTTGAAGCAATAATCCTTCTGTATGAATATTTAGTTTTGCATTGATTTCACTACAGATGTGTCCAATCGTCGGTTCGTTGCATTCAACAACAAGAATTGTTTTATTAGAAAAATCAAATGACGGTTTTACCCGATTGAAAAAAGCATCGATAATATCGTCTGCATTAAAACCAAGATCTTCAGCTTTTTTTACGGCTTCATCGATAATTTTATAAAGTTCTTTTCTGTCAACCATTGCTTCATTCGCTCCGACAAAGGTTCCTGCACCAGGAACAGTACACAATACTCCCTCCTCAGTTAATTCTTGATAGGCTTGTGCGACCGTATTGCGATTTACGTTTAAAAATGAAGATAAATCTCGGACCGAAGGAACAATTTGACCGACTCGCAAATCCCCATTTTCAATTCTTGTTTTGATTAAGCGTTTAATTTCATTTCTAATAGTCAATAAGTTATTATTTATCTTTTTCATACTGTCATAGTATAATATGACAGTATGAAAGTCAATAGTTTGATTCT
>CAYUNV010000387.1:0-541 GCA_964446265.1 uncultured Negativicutes bacterium
CCTGATTATTGTATTGGGAGCTTTTTCTGTTTTGGGTAATCTGATTGGGAACCCTGTGGAAGGGGCGATCGCCAATACCCGCATTGTCGGGCCGGTGGTCGGCGGATTGCTGGGCGGCCCGGTTGTTGGCGTTGGCGTCGGGATTATCGGCGCCATTCCACGCTATTTTATGGGCGGGTTTACGATGTGGCCTGCTGTTCTGTCCAATATTGTTATTGGGTATGTCAGTGGTTTGGTTGGCAAACGGTATGGTATCCGTCGGATGAATTTCAAAATGACAATTCTTGTTGCTTTTGCCTGTGAAATTATTTTAAAACTATTTATTTTAACGATGGCGAAACCGTTCGAGGCTGCCTGGGAATTGGAAAAAGTAATTGCCATTCCCACAATTGTGGCTAACTGCCTGGCTTCTGGATTGTTTATTTATATCATCCGGGATGTATTTAAAGAACAGGAAAAAATACAGGCGCAATCGGCGCAATATGCCATGAAGGTCATCCACAAAACCAGCGGTTTGCTGCGAACCGGTTTAAATAAGGAG
>CAYUNV010000387.1:551-2172 GCA_964446265.1 uncultured Negativicutes bacterium
TGCCGAAATCATTTATCAGGAAATCCATGCGGCAGCGATAGCGATTACTGATGCCAAGAGAGTGCTGGCTTTTGTCGGACACGGTTGTGATCATCATATCGTTGATGCGCCGATTGTTACTTTGGCAACTAAACAAATGATGCAAAAAGGGGAGCCGGTGATCGTGAATAATCGGGAAGGGATTGGTTGTCCCAATCCGAACTGTCCGTTAACCGCAGTTATTGAAGCCCCTTTGATTTTGAATGGTGAATTGTTAGGTAGTTTTAAACTGTATAAGATGAACGAGGAAATTATTTCTCCCTATGAGGTAGAGCTTATTTGCGGCGTTGCGGATTTTTTGACGATGCAGCTGGCGCAATTTAAGATGGATGAACAGCAAAGACTGTTGTCGCAGGCAGAATTTGCCGCATTGAAGGCACAGGTAAATCCCCATTTTCTGTTTAACAGTTTGAGCACAATACGGATATTGACACGTACCGATCCGGAAGTGGCCCGTTCTCTGATCAAAGATTTAGCGGATTTTCTGCGCAAGACATTACGACGCCAACGGGAAATGGTGAGTTTGGCAGAAGAGATGGAAACAGTACGTCATTATGTTCGTTTGGAGAAGGCCCGTTTTGGCGACCGTATCCAGATCGAAGAAGAGATTGAAATGCAATGCTGCAAGTTCTTCATCCCCGTCTTCACGCTGCAACCGCTGGTGGAAAACGCATTAAAACACGGTCTATCGCATAAAACTGACGGTGGAAAGGTGAAAATTATAGTCCGCTTAGAGGAGCAAATGCTGGTTGTTACTGTTGAAGACAACGGTGTTGGTATTGCGGCAGATCGCTTATCCAATCTGCTGGATGAACAGGTATCCATCGAGTCTGAGCAAGGGAGCGGGATTGGTCTGCGAAACATTAAGGGTCGTTTGCAGAAAATCTATGGCAATTGCGCCAACTTGCAGATTGAGAGTCAGGAAAATAAAGGGACTTTGGTGCGGATCTATCTTCCTTGCAGGGAGGGAAGCGTGTGAAAGTAAGGAAAATTCGAGTGTTAATTGTGGATGACGAGAAGCTGATTTGCGAAGAATTATGTTCTTTGTTGGAGCAGGTGGACGAAGTAGAAATTATTGGCGTCTGTCATAATGGAAATGACGCTTTAGCTACGGCCAAGAAACAAAATCCGGATGTCATTTTTCTTGACATCGAAATGCCGGGACTAACGGGGCTACAAGTTGCCGATCAGTTACTCAGTTGGAAGCCGCACCCCCTGATTGTTTTTGCAACTGCGTTCGACCAATTCGCCTTAGACGCTTTTAAAGTGGACGCAGCAGACTATTTGTTAAAGCCGTTTGATGAGCAAGATGTTGCGCGCGTTATGCAAAAAGTAAAAAAATTATTAGCGGAGCGGCAGGGGACGCATGAAAAATTGTCCCCAACCGCAAGAAAAGAGGATGCTTTACCCAATAAATTTTTATTGGAGCGGGACGGCAAGATGGAAATTATAGACAGCAGTTCCATTCAAATGGTCTTTGCAAAAGATAGGCTGGTGTTTGTACGTACAGTTGACGGGAAAGTCTGCAGTACCCACTTGTCGCTGCAACAGTTTGAAAGCCGGCTGGATCCAACTTCTTTTT
>CAYUNV010000388.1:0-2166 GCA_964446265.1 uncultured Negativicutes bacterium
GCCGATCGGTGCGTTTATGGCGACCGAGGAAGTAGCCAATGCTTTTTCACCGGGCGATCATGGTACAACCTTCGGCGGCAATCCGTTGGTTTGCGCAGCAGCCAATGCTGTTTTGACAGCCATGGAAGAAGAAGGTATTTTGGCAAATGTGCAGGTGATTGGTGCATATATGCTGACCGCTTTACAGCAGTTACAGGATAAATATCCCCAGCTTATCCAGGAAGTACGGGGCAAAGGGCTTATTCAGGGGATCCAGTTAAGTCGGCCGGGCGCCGATATTGTAGCGGGCTGCTTGCGGAAAGGGTTGATTATCAATTGTACAGCCGGTAATGTGTTGCGGTTCGTACCGTCGTTAAATATTACCAAACAGCATGTGGATGAGTTTATTACGATTTTGGACAGCGTTTTGCAAGAAAACCAGTAATTGTATTTTAGCCGGTCATGCGCAGAAGAGTGCGAGTGTGGCGCAAACCTGGTTTCTAATGTAGAATGTTTCGATGGAGGTTTTATTTTGAGTTTGCAGGGAAGAGATTTACTTTCCGTCTATGATCTTTCAACCCAAGAAGTAGCGGATATTTTAACGTTGGCAAAAGAATTGAAGCAGAAAGTAAAGCAAGGGAAAGAGCATCATTTATTGAAAGGTAAGACGCTGGGGATGATTTTTGAAAAATCGTCCACCCGTACAAGGGTATCTTTTGAAGTCGGTATGTGGCAGCTGGGTGGCCAGGCCTTGTTTTTGAGTTCCAGGGATCTTCAGATTGGCCGCGGCGAGCCGGTAAAAGATACGGCACGGGTTTTATCCCGTTTTCTGGACGGAATTATGATTCGTACTTATTCGCATGCCGAAGTGGAAGAATTGGCTCAGTATGCATCGATCCCGGTCATTAACGGCCTTACGGATTTACTGCATCCTTGCCAGGCTTTGACTGATATTTTTACTGCCATGGAGTATAAAGGCGATTTAAAAGGCCGTAAAATGACGTTCATTGGCGATGGGAACAACATGGTCCATTCATTGATGCATAGCTGTGCCAAAGTTGGGATGGACTTTGCCTTGGCTGCACCGTTAGGCTATTTACCGGATCCGGCCATAGTAGCCGAGGCGGAGGCGGATGCTAAAATAAACGGCAGTAAGATTACGATTAGCCAAGATCCGTTTGCGGCGGCGAAAGACGCCGATGTGTTATATACGGATGTCTGGTCCAGTATGGGTCAAGAGGCGGAACAGGCTGTTCGCCAAAAGGCGTTCGCCGGTTTCCAAATCAATAGTGAGCTTATGGCTGTTGCTCGGCCGGATGCGATCGTACTCCACTGCCTGCCGGCACACCGGGGTGAAGAGATTACCGAGGATGTGTTTGAGGGGCCGCAGTCGGCAGTGTTTGATCAAGCGGAAAACCGTTTGCATGTACAAAAAGCGATTATGGCCTTGTTGCTGGCAAAATAATGCGATAGGGCTAACGAAACCAGATTAATTTGGAGGGAATTTGATTATGAGCGATATCAAAAAAGTAGTTTTGGCATATTCCGGGGGTCTTGATACTTCGGTTATCATCCCTTGGCTCAAAGAAAATTATCATAATTGCGAAGTTATTGCCGTTTGTGCTGACGTCGGTCAAGGCGATGAACTGGTGCCGGTACGGGAGAAAGCGTTGAAGTCCGGCGCAAGTAAAGTATATATCGAAGACCTTACCCAGGATTTCGTAGAAGGCTATGTTTGGCCGACTTTGAAAGCGGGAGCTGTGTATGAGGGAAAATATTTGCTGGGCACCTCGTTTGCCCGTCCGGTTATTGCAAAAGCCTTGGTTGCGATTGCGGAAAAAGAGGGAGCCGATGCCATTGCCCACGGTGCAACCGGCAAAGGAAATGACCAAGTACGATTTGAACTGACCGTCAAGGCGTTGGCGCCGCATTTGCAAATCATCGCTCCATGGCGGATCTGGGATATCCGTTCCCGGGAAGATGCGATTGATTATGCGGAAAAACACAATATTCCCATTCCGGTAACGAAGAAACGTCCCTATAGCATGGACCGCAACATCTGGCATCTCAGCCATGAGGGGGCAGATTTAGAAAACCCTTGGAATGCACCGCAAGATGATGTGTACATGGTCACGAAGACGCCGGAACAAGCTCCGGATGTTCCCACGTATGTGGAGATTTCGTTTG
>CAYUNV010000389.1:0-2110 GCA_964446265.1 uncultured Negativicutes bacterium
GACAATACCATTTTGGAGAGTTTTATTTAGGATGTTGTTGCGTTACACAGTGAATCATGCCACCATACGCATATAATTTACTTATATTAATGCCGACAGTTCTTCTCTTAGGAAATTGTCCTTCAATAATTTGGAGCCCTAACTTGTCATGTTCATCACCATATATGGGAACCAACACCACTTCATTTCCAATATAAAAGTTTAAGTATGAACCGTTACAGCCGGCTTCTTTTACTACTTTTCTCGTTAGTGGCAATGGAATCAGTTGAAATGGCTTTCCATCCGTATTTCTTGCTTGTCTCAATTCTTGATAATGCTTTTCGTATGCCTGCAAGAGATACGCTTCGCTTTCGCTAAAAGGGTCATATTCATAAATGATTCTATCCATTAATCATTCGCTACAATGTATACTTTTGGTTAGTCAGATTGATTCTATGTGTTCCGCTTTTTCAATTTGACAAAGTAACGTCTTGAAAACCGGGAACCCGGAAATAGGATCCCTGTTAGTAAAATCAGTAAGCACATTGACGTTAGCATCCCGCCATTCGGATGCCTGTACCGGAGCTCCGCCACCCATATTTACCTCTACCGTTCCTGGCATCACTCGGCCGGTAACCTTCGCATAATAGCCAATCTCGCCACGTTTTGTCCGGATAATCACTTTATCTTTATCCTGAATATTTCTGTCTGCCGCATCTTTAGGATGAATCAATACCTGCGGTCTAGGCTGTAGTTTTAATAATCCAGGAATATTTAAGTGCTGGGAGCGAAAGGTGGAATGGATTCTGGCCCCGCTGTTCATTACTAGCGGATATTGTTGGTGCAATTCCGGACTGCCCAGCGGCCCTTCCAACGGTTCGTGATATATCGGCAGTGGATCATAGCCGCATTCTGCCAGAAGAGCGGATGTAATTTCTAGCTTGCCAGACGGCGTATTGAATCCGTAAAGCCCATCAGGACGCAGTAGCCCTGTCTCATACTTTCTATACTGCCGCGGAGACACAGGCAAGCGGACACCTTCTGGGTGATTGAGAAGCTCGACTAATAACTCCGGCCTGCGGGCAAAAGCTTTTTCTAACAGTTCACTTTCACTTTGCGGATAAAAATTCCCATAATCTAATCGTTTAGCAAGCTCTGAAAAAATAAACAAATCGTTTCTTGCTTCACCAATTGGTTTAATCACCGGCTGCCGCAAACGCACATAGTCGGGATACCGCTGATAAGAAGTGTTCTCAAAATAAGTGGTAGCCGGTAATACTACATCAGCAAACAATGCATCCTTAGTCATAAAGCGGTCGATTACCAGCATAAAATCCAACTTTCTAAAAGCCTCTTCCCAAATTTGGGGTTGCGGATAGGAGGTCAATATCGATGCCCCGTTATTCAAAAGAGCTTTTATCGGATACGGCTCACCTTCCAGCACGGCTTTGGGAAATTCCATAAACTGAGCACACCCGGTCAGTCTATAAAATAATGGATATTCGGCCGCACCGATCGGCAAAAGTCCCTCCGGTTTTACGAATTCACCAGCTGTAAAAAACGGCTCTCCCGGAGAATCAATATACAAACCGCCGGGTACATCCAAATTTCCGGTCAGCGCCCACAAAATATACACCGCCCGAATGGTCTGCACGCCGCAATTCGAATATTCAAGACCAGTATACGTCTTAAGAGTAACCCGTTTTGACCCGGCTATCTCCCGCGCCAATGTCAGCACCGTTTCCTTTGGCACTTCGGTTATGGCCTCCACTTTTTCAGGAGTAAAAGTCTGTACATATTCCTTTAACTCCTCAAATCCTTTGGTCCACTTACTAACAAACTCCTTATCATATAGCTTTTCATTAATGATTACCCTCAATAGTCCTAGTGCTAACGCCCCGTCTGTCCCGGAACGTACAGCAACCCACTGATTAGCGCGGCTGGCAATATCACTACGCATATGATCAATTGCAATAACTTTACTGCCTTGTTGTTGGGCTTTTATAATACGCTCATAGATAAAAGGTGGGGAATCAGTGGCTGGATTTGCTCCCCAAACCACAATTAGTCGGCTATTTTCAAAATCAGACAGTAGCAGCCGCCCATCAAGACCCAATGTGGTCATTGGTGC
>CAYUNV010000390.1:0-2099 GCA_964446265.1 uncultured Negativicutes bacterium
TAGCAATGTACGCTTTTTTGCCATATCGGTTTTCCATCTGCAATTTTTATCTTGCCGGATGGACAGACATTTTCGCATAGCCCGCAGCCGATACAATCGGTATCGGAATAAAAATGAATTCTTGTATTCATGTTCTCAGTGATAACCGGGATAACATGTTCCAGGAAAATATTATGCAGCGTCTGACCAACGGGGCATTTTTCCTGACTGATGACAACTCTCTGTATATTATCTAGCTCTTTTAAAGCCTCGCTTTCCAAATCAGATATTTTCTCCTTTGCTATGCGTTTAGTCCAGTCCTTTTTCATCATAAAATTCGGCATGATATACTTAGGTGAATTGCCCACCATTTTGATAGTAAAATATGAATCCAGGCTCTTACCCTTATTCATCAGTATTTTTGCTAGGTGCGTATTGACCAGACCGGGAGCATCCGCATATGTGGTTATCGCAAAAGTATATCTGCTTGATTTTAGATCAAGCTTTTTAAGAAATCTCCTTACCGGAGAAGGTATTGCCGTCAAATAGATTGGGAAAACAAAGCCTACCGTTTCAGCTGCGGTTTCAATTACATTTTCGTTCAGCAGGCTTATAATTGGTATCAGTTTTGACTCCGGTATCCTTCTATGCAGTTCCCTTGCCACATGCAGCGAATTACCGGTCCCGGAAAAATAAAAAATATCCATACCCATAGAATCACCGTCTCTCTTCCTGATAGATAATCAAAACAGGCTACAAAGCTTTTCAGTCAATGCATCGATCTCATTTTCACGATTTTTACTATTCCAGCATACAGTTCCCATTCCGACGACAATACCGCCTTTGGACTCACAAATATCCTTCATCAACTCTATGGCTTTTTTACCGCCGGTCCAATCGGAAGCCAGCTTTTTTGTTACAAAGCAGGCTGCCTTTTTGTCTTTGAGAGAATGCAACTGGTTCAGATAGGCAGCTATAACCGGGGAAATCGAGAATCCGCGAACAGGAGCGCCAAATATCAACGCATCATAATTATTTACCTCAGGCGGATTCTCAATTTCAAATTGCCTGTTACCCGGGTTTTCACCTCCGATTATTTGAATGCGCACGATATCTATAGAATGTCCGGCTTTTAGAAGGCTTTCCTTAATCTTTTCTGCAACGGAAAGCGTGTTACCGGAATAGGAATGAACTATGATTCCGACTTTCATATTGTTTTCCTTTCATTGTCCCACTCTTCAACTCTCGGATTTCCTGCCAAGCTGTACGAATTTCCGGGCAATCAGGATGTACCAGACTGTGCTCAAGGTCCCGCCTATCATCGCGACGAGCATGGCCAGGCTCAGCAACGCCGGGATGAAGGTCGCCCAAAGCGTATAGACAGACAGCAATCCGATCCCGAACAGTCCTATCCATGCGGTCGCCCTGCCGAAGACCCTTCCGCGCAGCATCACGAACGCGATGATCAGGTTTGCTATCTCACCCAGAATGAAGCCCGCAAAGGCGCCCGGCGTGAAGTCTTCCCCACGCGCGAGTATGGCCTCGCCCGCCGCGGCCAGCAGCGTCCTTTGGGCGTCGGACGTCGCAGCTGCATATTTGCCGCTCAGCACGAACATAGGAACGGCCGCATTATTCACAACATAGACAATTGTGCCGATAAGAGAAAGGATTACAGCGGATGCGACAATCGTTTTTCTCACATGTCGATGGGTGACATACACGGCGAAAAGCATTGGGATTGCAAGTAGCAGCTCGAACACGTTGAGTATACCGAGGTTGCGCAGCCCGGAGAAACAGTTGTCGCGGAAGATCGCGAACCAATCGGCAGCGCTGAACGCCCCGAATACGATCGTTTCCTTGAACAGTATGGACGCGGCGATGTCCAGCAGCATCAGGAATACGGAGACCGATGTGGCCACGGCGGCTGTTCTGTAAAGATTTTTCCAGTTTGATTCCCCCATATTAATGTGGGTAGCCTGGGCTTCACTGATTTGAGACATAAGGTTTTCCTCCTAATCATAATATTTTGGATTTTGATTCTTGCCGAAGATTTATTCTTGCCTGAAAAGACATTACGGCTTAGCATCGGTCCTCTCGCCGTTTCGCTTTATTGAGATTAG
>CAYUNV010000391.1:0-2094 GCA_964446265.1 uncultured Negativicutes bacterium
CTCATTGGGACTTCCCTTACTTGAATACAGTTTGAGAAGGACAAATGCTATTTCGATGAACCTTATCTTTCGACTTTTTTAGTATACTACATAAAAAATTAAAAAGCAACAAATATTATTTAATAATAATTATTTCTTTTTAATATAATCTACCTCCCAAGTAGTTCACTTTTTCATTGTCGTTCGCAAATATGCACCTTAACACAAGTTACGAAGTGACGGAATTGCAAACTTCTGACTAAAAGTGTTATCCCTTCCAAGCCGAATCAGCATCGGCAGTTGTTGTTGAAACCGGCGATCATCTAAGATTAAAACCTTTATCCCTAATAAAGCCCCCCAAATTTTCTCTCGGTTTTTCCATCATTAAACGTCCGCATCGTTCACTCCAGGTATCCTGAGATTTGCCCTTGGTTCTTTGACGGTAATATTCAGCAATTTCCTGATCATAGTCAGCAATGCGGTTATCGTCCCCCTCTTCTTCATACTGATCCACTTTATATATTGCTTCAAAGGGGAGGCGTGGTTTTTGTCCAGGATTATCATCGGGATACCCTAGGCACATACCAAACACCGGGTAGACCAAATGCGGCAGGTTCAACAATTTGCCCATAGCATCAATATCATTCCTGATTCCGCCTATATAAACTCCGCCCAACCCCAATGACGCGGCAGCAATATAAGCCTGTTGTCCAGCTAACGCGGCGTCGACAGTTGCCATCAGAAACATTTCATTATTCGAAAGAAGCTGACTGTCCTTACCTTTCCAGTACTTTGCTGCCCGGTGCAGATCAGCACAAAAGACTAGAAAAACCGGGCACTCGACCACCCATTTTTGTCCCCCAGCAATCTCTGCTATTGCCGTTCGTTTTTTCTGGTCTTTAACATTGATAATAGTGTATGCCTGAAAATGGCTGGAAGTGGAACTCCACTGGGCAACTCTTATGATTTCCTTTACTGTTTCTTCTTGCACGGGTATATCCTTATACTTTCTTATGGATTGATGAGAAGCCAAGATATTGATGGTTTCGTTCAAATTACCCACCTCCATGTTGTTTGGTTTTGGTGCAAAAATTAAAGCCCTAATATAATATTACCATAAATATGCCTTATTTGCGTAATGACCGCCCAGCGCTGTCCGTAAATTGCTTCCTGTAAATATTGTTCAAGTCTATTGCTAGACCAATGCCAAGCAGTCCGAATGTTAACGAATAAATAATCCCTGTGATGATTTTGCCGACATAAAACCGATGCAATCCAGCGACAAAGCTGAAAATAAACATTGACGGATATTCGTTTATGCCAAGCAAGCCGAAAACTGCGCAGATTCCACCAATCATACATAGGAATGCCGCAGCGGTCCTTCTTTTTTGGGAGATAAATGATATACACTTCGGTTCCACTTTGGACATCGTACTGCTAACTGTTGATATGGCTTCCTTACGACGGTGAATATTTTCGCCACAACTACTGCAAGCAGTGGATAGTTGGGTAATCTTATTCCCACATTTAGGACATTTCATAATATCCCATCCTTGTTTATTATTCTGAAATAACCCCCGCCTTATTTTTATTATAACGCTTGTCGCTCGTAGAAGTATAATCGTAGCATAAGAAAATTTAACCTCGTCAGAAGAATAACCAAAGTTTTCAATTCTAATATACGACATAGATAAACCCTCCTCTTTTGGTATGCAAATTACTGTTACCAAAATGAGAAGGGTTTTTGTTTTTCCAATTTAGTTCCGGTTTCAGTGTATAGATATTGCCGAAATTTAGTATTCCGGTGAAATTTAAATACGCAGCCACTTCTCCACCCAATACCACTCCGCCAAAGGACCCCCCTTGTGCTTCAGTCCCCCTTGCTTCATTGCTTCTCAAAGCTAATCCCGGAAAAAATCAGTTTTTCACCGTCAGCCTCCTGCCGAATCAAGATCGTTTCCATCATCCGTTGCCCTAACGCATAAATCACGACCTCCCGATCCGAAACCGGATATAACACTAATTCACCTAACTTGGCGGCCTTCACATCGGATGTCAGGTTCATCGTCAGAAAACCTTGTTTGTTCACCTTCAATTCCAAAGAATCGATTTCCA
>CAYUNV010000392.1:0-250 GCA_964446265.1 uncultured Negativicutes bacterium
GCCGTTGGTAAGGAAGAACCTATAGGTGCGGTAAGGCTAGGAATTTGTGTGCCTGATAGCTTGGAAAAATTAACAGCGGGACTGGAAATTGTTAGAACTCTTCTATAGCTTATTTATGAAAATTGTATTGCACACAATTACGTTATTGTGTGCAATACTTTTTTTTATTATAATTAAAATCGAAAGAAAACGCATCAAGAAGGTAACTTTATGCGTTTTTATGTAGTGGACGCTTTTGTTCATGGGCATT
>CAYUNV010000392.1:267-2071 GCA_964446265.1 uncultured Negativicutes bacterium
AGCCGACTGGCTTATCGGCGACTAAGCAGGGGCGCCTAAAATCTTCTTGCAAATCTTACTACGAAGATGGGGAAATGTATGCAAGGCTGAAGCGCTGCAATAGAAAAGATGTGGTTTGAATAACTGAATTAGCAAAAAGTAAATATTTGGTTTAATTGTACGATGAAAGTTAAAACTAGCAGGGATAAATGGGAAGGGGTACTAGAAAATGTGTGAATTGATATATCAAAGGGATAGTTACATACAAGAATTTGCATGTAAAGTTACAGGAGTAAATGAAGTTGAAAATGCAGTTCTTCTGGACAGAACAGCGTTTTTTATAGGAGGCGGAGGCCAGCCCTGTGATGTTGGAGTATTAGAAACAATCACAGGCAAATACATCGTAAACAAAGTGAAGATAAATGGAAATGATGTTTTGCATTATATTGACGGGAAGCTTCCGGCAGTAGATGAAGCTTGCACCGGCAAAATAGATTGGCAGCGCAGGTATAAATTAATGAGGACTCATTCAGCCCTGCATATTTTATGTGGAGTTGTATGGAGGGATTATAAGGCACACGTGACAGGCGTAGATATGGACTGTCTTAAGGGAAGAATGGATTTTGAATTTGAAAACCTGGACAAGGGCTTTGTCGAGGAAATCGAGGAGAAGATCAATCAAGAGGTAGAAAATAAGAGAAAAATCAATGTAGCTATCCTTTCTAGAGAAGCGGCCTTTCAAATTCCTGATTTGATTAGATTGAAAATCAATCTTCTTCCGGAAAATATCAAGGAAATAAGAACAATTGAGATCGAAGGCTTGGATCTTCAGGCAGACGGCGGAACCCATGTGAAAAATACAGTTGAAGTCGGAAAAATCAGAATCGTTAACCATAAAAGTAAAGGGAAGATCAATAAGAGAGTGTACATTGAACTGGAAGAATAGTTAAAATACTGCGTTTACTGTAAGGAGCGAATGTTTCAGTCGTTGAAGTAGGAGGAAGAGATGAAAGCTATTCAAATGTCAGAGTTTGGCGGACCTGAAGTCTTGAAATGCATAGAAGTTGATGAACCTATTCCGGTTGCTAACGAAGTTCGTGTGCGTCTGTTTGCTGCCGGTGTCAACCCTAATGAAACATATATTCGCACTGGGACGTATTCTTTTTATATTCTGAGTTGCCGTACACACCTGGGTTTGATGGATCTGGGGTTGTGGATGAAATTGGCGAGGGGGTAAATCATCTTAAAATAGGAGACCGCGTTTTTGTTGCTGCATTACTCACCAAGCGAAATACCGGAACCTATGCACAAAAGGTAGTTTGTGATGCCTATGCTGTCCATAGATTGCCCGAGTCAATATCGTATCAGGAAGGTGCATCTCTCGGCATTCCGGCATTAACTGCTTACCGGGCATTGTTTCACAGAGCAAAGATCAAACCGGGAGAAACAGTTTTGATCCATGGAGCAAGTGGTGGCGTTGGTTTATTGGCAGTTCAAATGGCTAAGGGAATCGGAGCTACAGTGATTGGGACAGCAAGTACAAAAGAGGGAAAGTCTTTGGTAAAAGCTTCAGGCGCTGACCATGTGCTCGATCATATATCAGAAGATTCTATCAATAAAATAATTTCTATGACAAATGATAAAGGGCCATCTGTTATCGTCGAGTTTTTAGCAAATGTAAATTTAGAGACTGACCTTAAGATAATTGCACCATATGGGCGGATTGTTGTAGTTGGTAACCGGGGATGTGTAAAGATAAATCCCAGAATGGCAATGATTAAAGAAGCAGATATTTTAGGTCTAGCTCTTTGGAATGCGCTACCAG
>CAYUNV010000393.1:0-2049 GCA_964446265.1 uncultured Negativicutes bacterium
GTACGAAAAGAGCCGGACAAATGGAGATGGTGTGTGAAGCTATCGGACAAATAGCCACAGCGATCACTCATATTACTGGAGCTATTGAACAGGCTAGTGTCATGGCAACAAAGCTGGATAACATGGCAGACCGGTTGACAGCAGAGTAAATAAGGCTGAAAATGATTGGTAGATGAGGTGCAGAGATGGAGCAAACGAATAGAGGAATACTTCACAAAATACGAGAAAAATTACGTTCGCCGGCGTATCTAGCGGTGCTAACCATTGGCATAATTATTTTAGGAAATTTATTTCGCTATTTAGATAATACGTTTGGTACACATCTTGATAAATTGAATCCGGTATTAGTCTTGTTAGTGATTATTCTTTTTGTCCTATATATTTATAACATTCGGGATGTCATTAAAAATCGCCGACGAGGATAAGATAGATATAGAGCTTTTGGACAATTAGAGGAGAGTTTTCATATGAAGGAAATAGTGGATTATCGCATTTATTTGGTGACCGATGATGTGTATTTGCAAAAAGAAGATTGTTTTGAAATTCTCGAGGCCTGCCTGGCAGCCGGTGTGACGGCAGTCCAATACCGGGCTAAAACAAAAACAGGGCTGGCCATGTTGCGCGATGCAGAGCGAGTGAAATTGCTTGCAAGCCGCTATCAAACGGCGCTGATCATCAATGACCGCGTTGATTTGGCGTTGGCAGTCGATGCTGCTGGAGTTCATCTGGGCCAGAATGATTTGCCGTATGCGGTCGCCCGGGAGTTGCTGGGGACAGAAAAAGAAATCGGCATATCGGCCAATACCTATGAAGAAGGCCGGGCGGCAATTTTAGCTGGTGCTGATTGTATTGGTATAGGTCCTATTTATTCGACTCCAACAAAAAAAGATGCAAAACAGCCTTGCGGTGTGAATCCCTTGCGGGCGTTAAAAGCGGAATTTCCGGCGGCGCCGGTTGTTGCGATTGGCGGAATTACGCTTGCCAATGCTGCGCCGGTGATCGAGGCGGGTGCCGATGGGCTGGCCATTATTTCTGCAATCTGGGCCAGTGCGGATCCGGTAAGCGCGGTACATTGTTTTAAAGCGGGGTGGTCGCGGTGAACTTGGTTTTATTGCGGCATGGCAAAGCGGAGAAGCTTACTTCCGGGATGCGTGATTTCGATCGGGAGCTTACTGGCGCCGGACGCCGGGAAGTCAAAGATATCGTGGCGGGGATCGCTTTGTATATTGAACCAGGTTCCCATGTCCAAGTGTGGACGAGTCCATTAACCAGAGCCCGTCAAACAGCCAGGATCTTGGTGGATGGTCTGCATCGAGCCACTTTGGTGGAACGGGAAGAGATCCCTAGCGGTGACCTAATCGGCTTGGCGGCATATTGGGAAAATATGAAAGATGAAGATGTGATTATTATTGTTGGGCATGAGCCGTATTTAAGCGAGTGGTGTAACCGCCTCACCGGAGCAATCATACCCTTTAAAGTGGCGTCGGCGGTGGGCATTGAGATTAAAGAAACCCATACTTTGGAAGGAAAATTGCGTTGGTATGCCCACCCTAGCATTTTAGCCCGGTTGGGAAAACGCTAAGCGGGAAAGGAGGCTCTTCCGGGTGAGTGATTTGGAAACAGAGTTAAAACTAAAACTGCTGGTTCCCGAATGTGGGCAACAGATTGCGGGGACGGAAGTGCTGCCGGCTGTGGACCATGTAAGTGCAGTCCGGCAGGAATTATTGGAGTCGCAATATTATGATACGCCATCACGTCGTTTACAAGCAGCACAAATGGCTTATCGTATCCGGTTGGAAGACGGTCGGTGGGTTGCGACAGTGAAAGCCGGCGGCAGTTCCGGCGGCGGGCTGCACCGACGGGAAGAATACGCAGTGGTTTTAGTAGATCATGAACCGTCCGTAGCCGTGTTTTTTGCGACGCCGATTGGGGAGCGGCTGCATGCAGTAATGGGGAATGAGACACTGGAAGCAATTTTTGCTACCCGGTTTACCCGCCATAAGCGGGATCTCATTGTTTCTGACGGCAGCCAGATTGAATTTGCGGTTG
>CAYUNV010000394.1:0-523 GCA_964446265.1 uncultured Negativicutes bacterium
TCGCCCTTTTTGATGTCTTTAACTGCAAATAAAGACCTTGCAAACTTCCTGCCCGGTTTATCTGCGTTTTCAAAATCGATGCCAGCCTGTCCTAAGCAGGATACCGCGTCTCTTATGGATTTAACATAATCGGAAAATTCATGCTTGTTCGCGGAAAAAGACGCATCAGGCCCGCCAATCGCTTTATCCAATATAAAATGCTTTTCAAACACAGTCGCGCCCAACCCCACCGCAACCTGTGCGGCCACAGAACCAATCGTATGATCCGACAATCCGACAGGTACACCATACCGCTCCTTCAACAAGCGGATGTCCAGCAAATTGGAATCCTGTATTTGTGCGGGATAGGTAGATGTGCATTTTAAAAGCGTTATATGCTCGTTGCCCGATTGCCTGCATACATCCACAGCGTCGTCAATCTCCTCCAATGTGGCAATTCCCGTAGACATAATGATTGGTTTTTGTGTGGAAGCAATATACTTTACTAAAGGAAGGTCCACCAATTCAAAGGAGGCGATTTTAT
>CAYUNV010000394.1:533-2041 GCA_964446265.1 uncultured Negativicutes bacterium
GCATATCGAATTTTTCCAGAAAATCTACAGCAGTTTTATCAAAGGGTGTGGAAAATAAGGGAATGCCAATCTCCTTTGCGTATTTGAACAACTCGTCATGCCATTCCCATGGGGTATACGCCTGTCGGTACAAGTCATATAACGTTGTTCCGTCCCAAATCGTTCCCCTTAAAATAAAATGCTCGTTACTACAATCGATTGTAAGCGTGTCCGCCGTATAAGTCTGCAACTTCATAGCGTCGGCCCCGGCTTCCTGGGCCGCTTTGATGGACTGTTTCGCAATTTCTATATCAAAGCCATGATTCGCCGACAACTCCGCAATAATCAACACATTATCCAAACCGCTTTTTGTACTCATCTTGTCACCTTATTTCGTAATCCTGTATCTTTAGCAATCCATCCAGGCACTTAACATAGTAACAATTATTGTAATAAGCAACAACGCCGGGGGCAATATCAAGATTTATGTTTTTTTCAAGGCGTATCTTATTTATAATTATTTTGTCACCATTAATTAAATAGTAATAAGCTCCCGGATATGGGTTTGCCTGTGCCCGAACAAAATTAATGACCTGTTTGCTGTTTTTATAAAAATCTATATACCCCATATCAGGTTCACGCTTCACATAGTAACTTGCATGACTATTATCCTGTTTGATCAACTTTTTGCCGGACTCCAAATCATGCAAAGAATGAAGTAGAATACCTGGATAATATTTTTCAAATTTTTGCAGTAACGTGTAGCCCGTATCGTTTTCGTGAATCCGTATCTTTTTCTGGTTAATGATATCGCCCGAATCTACGGTTTCCTCCATTATATGTGCAGTAATCCCCGTAAATTCTTCTCCGTTAATTATACTCCATACATGAGGAGTTCTACCGCGGTATTTGGGCAAAAGGGAACCATGCAGATTAACGGAATACGCACATGAGTCAAGCAAAGGGCGCGGCAGTATATATCTATAATTTACGCTAACTAAAAATTTCGCTTTTAGAGCAGATATCTCAGAAAGCAGCGTACTGTCCTTTCTTATATCACTATATATAAGCCTTATATCCTGATTTTTTGCAAAGGTATCGACGCTTTGTTCACATTGCTCTTGATGTGTAAGCACACAAAGAACCCTATATCCATTTTCGAACAAGGCTTTTAATGATTTATAACCAATAATTCCAAATCCGCAAAAAACTACAGAATTCACAAGTTCTTTCTCCCCTTAAGTATCAAATAACTGTAGAATGAATCTACTGTCATGAAACTGAATCAGTTGACTGTATAGATCGCTGATTCTCTTTCTTTCTTCGAAAGACATCATTCTATCAATCGAGTCAATAAACTCATTATGCGCCGTTAGCATATTATATTCCAGCGAACAATCTATCAATTTATCCCTAAGCAGCGCATTCACATTGTTATCCTGATTGTCAATGATTTTAATTGGAATAAACGGAGTTTGGGTGGCTAAAAGTTCATATATTGTTTGTCCGGCAGCGCTGATCGCAAAATC
>CAYUNV010000395.1:0-1996 GCA_964446265.1 uncultured Negativicutes bacterium
AATTCTGGCTATCGATTATGAACGGAGGACTGAACCAGTTGAACAATCTAATTAAGCTCCTGATTATAGAAGATGACGCGGCAATCCGCGCCGAACTGCAGATATTGCTTGAGAGGAACGGCTACGCAGTCTCTGTGCTTGATGATTTCGACCGCATTGTAGAAACTGTACTGACCATTGCGCCGCACCTGATTCTTCTCGATCTGGGGTTGCCACATTATGATGGACACCACATCTGCCGCGAGCTTCGCAAAAGATCATCCATACCAATTATCGTGGTCACGAGCCGCAATACCGAAATGGATGAGCTGATGAGTATGCACATCGGCGCGGACGATTTCGTCACGAAGCCTTACAACACGCAGATTCTGCTTGCCCGGATTGAGAATGTTCTTCGCCGGGTTTATGGAAAGCAGGAGGACAGCATTCTTCGCTGCGGTGAACTCTTGCTAAATCAAAACGATAGCACTGCTCAATATAATGGCGGCACGCAGGAGTTGACAAAAAATGAATTCAGAATCCTACGCCTGCTGATGAAGAATCAAGGGAAAATTATCTCCCGGGACCAAATCATAGAGGAGCTTTGGCAAACGGATGAGTTCGTAGATGACAATACGCTGACGGTCAACATGAACCGTCTGCGGAAGAAACTTGGCGAAATAGGAGCGTCAGAGCTGATTCAAACAAAACGTGGACAGGGGTATCTGATATGAAGTTGGCATCTTTTTTTCGTGACAAACTCATTTTTATTCTGATAGTGTTTTTTACCGCCGGAATAGGTGGTTTTCTTTTCTATGTCTTTGGTTTCTCTCCGATTACCGCAATACTGATCAGTGCGGTGTATCTGTTGGGAGGCCTTGCCGCCTGCGTGTGGGAGTTTCTTAAGAAAAGAGCGTATTATAACGAGTTTTTCGACTTGCTTAACAATCTGGATAAAAAATACTATATTTCCGAAGTGATGGAATCCCCGCCATTTACCGAGGGAAAACTGCTGGAGAAGTCTCTGCATATCACGGGAAAGTCTATAAACGACGGAATTGCCAGAGAGCGTAGGGCAAACCGTGAATATCGTGAATATGTGGAATTATGGGTGCATGAGATTAAGACTCCCATCAGCGCGGCGATGCTGATTTGCGATAACAAAGGATATTCCGATGTATCTATGGAGCTTGGTAGGGTAGATCGGTTTGTGGAACAAGCTCTTTTTTATGCCCGCAGCAACTCAGTTGAAAAGGACTACGTCATAAAGCAAATTAATTTAAAAGTTTTAATTGGCGAGCTGCTGAAGAAAAATGCGTCATTCCTAATTGCAAACAGAATTAAGGTGGAGCCGAACGCAGACGGCGAGGTGTATTCCGATTCGAAATGGCTGATGTTTATTTTACAGCAATTACTTGACAACGCTGTAAAATACGGAGCCAAAACGATTCGTTTCAGCTTTACGGGTCAAACGCTTACGGTGAAAGATGATGGAGTCGGAATTCCGGCTCAGGATTTGCCGCGCATATTTGAGCGCGGTTTTACTGGCGAAAATGGGCGCGTCGCTGCAAAGTCCACCGGAATGGGATTGTACCTGTGCAGGGAGTTATGTAGTAAGCTCGGCTTGACAATATCTGCGGCTTCCCGAAATGGAGCGGAATTTTACATAGTTTTTCCGAAAAATCCTTATGTGACATTTTTGTAAGGTTACCGTAAGGTACATGTATGGCAGGCTGTGTGTGTCGAAGGGTATACTTATATGGTGCGATATGGGTATACCTTTGAGACCAATTTATTTATGTGTACTTACGAGGAGGAAAGTTATGGACACAGCAATTATGCAAATAAAAAATCTGGAGAAAGTATATGGAAACAAGAGCAACATTACGAAAGCTTTAAACGGCGTGAGTTTCGAGGTGTTCCAAGGGGAATATGTTGGAGTGATGGGCGCGTCGGGCAGCGGCAAAACCACTCTGCTCAACTGCGTTTCCACTATCGACCGGGCGACGTCAGGGCA
>CAYUNV010000396.1:0-1948 GCA_964446265.1 uncultured Negativicutes bacterium
CTTAAGGCTGCCTCTTTCTTACTATGATGTACAGGGGCCGGGAAAACTGATGGCTTTGATGACGAATGACATTACAGCAATCCGGATAGCGGTTGGCCTCGGAACCATGTTGTTTGTGGATGCAATTATTATGGGGTTTGCTTCTGTCGTCGTGATGGCGGCAAGTATCAATGCAGAGCTTACGTGGCGATCTGTATTGCCCTTGCTGGTTGTCTTACTGGCCACTTCTTTGTTGGGTCGGACGATCCATCGACAATTCCGGGCGGTACAGGAAAAATTCAGTGAGCTGACGGAGTTTTCACAGGAAATTTTTTCTGGCAGCCGTGTTATTAAAGGCTTTGCTACGGAAAAAACGTTTATTGCCCGTTTTGCCACTCTGAGTGAGGAAAATGTAAAAACGAATATGGTATTGGCGAGAACGCAGGCGGCGTATATACCGTTGACCCATATTGCTCCACTGGCTTGTTATGTGGTTGCCCTCTACAGCGGAGGGAAAATGATGATGGACGGAATTGTTACGATTGGAGAATTTACCGCGTTTACCGGGTATTTGGGGTTGATTATCTGGCCGATCATGGGGATTGGTTTTCTTATGAATATTGTACAGCGTGGTTCTGCTTCATTAAACCGGATAGCCTCTTTATTAACGGAGCCGTTGTATGAAAAGGAGATGCCGGAACAAGAAGTGGTAGAAAATTTTTCAGTATCGGTTCCTACGATTGCAATTCGGCATTTGACTTTTTATTATCCGCAAATGGATGTTCCTGCGCTGCAAAATGTTTCTCTGGTTATCCCGGCAGGATCTACGGTCGGGATTGTTGGGCGTACCGGGTCAGGAAAATCAACTTTGCTGAAATTGCTATTGCGATTATATGATCCGCCCATGAACAGCATTTTCATCAACGATACGGAAATTCATGCAATCGATCACCGACAATTGCGGGAAGCAACCGGATACGTAGCACAGGATAGCATGTTGTTTTCGCGTTCCATAGGAGAAAACATTGCTTTCGACAAAGAATATTCTTTCGGTGAAATTCAAGCGGCGGCAAAAATGGCAGTGGTTAAAGAAACTATCGACACGAGAACGGATGGTTTTGCAACCGTTCTTGGCGAAAAAGGACGACGGCTTTCCGGTGGTCAGCAGCAGCGGGTTAGTGTTGCCCGCGCCTTGATCAAACAGCCGGGATTATTGTTGTTAGACGACATTTTTGCTGCTTTGGATTACCGGACGCAAGTAGAATTAATGGCCAATATGAACAAATTTATAACTGGCCGAACCAGTTTGGTTGTGTCGCAACGCGTAGCGGCTGTTAAGGATGCGGATTTCATTGTGGTAATGGAGAACGGCACGATTGTTGAGCAAGGAACCCATCAAGAGCTGATCGGGAAAAAAGGGGCATATTATTCGCTGTATGAGCAGCAGATTGTGGACGGTACGCTGTAATGCCGATGATCTTCCGTGGACGGGATTATGATATGGTTTAAAAAAATCGACCGTTGGATAGTAAAATGGTCCGTATCCTTTGGTCGTTTTCCCGCGATTTTCGGGGCTTGATGATACTCTCTGTTTTTGTCATGCTGCTGGATGCGGTGGCAGAATTGTCTCGTCCGTACTTATTGAAAGTAGCGATTGATGAGCAAATTGCCATCAAGGATTTACCAGGACTAACCCACACTGCTGTCATTTATGGCTGGACGATTATTGCCAGTATCGGTCTGGCTTTTTTTGAAAATATTTTGCTGCAGCATATTGGACAAAAAATTATTCACAATGTCCGGCAAAAAGTCTTCCGGTTTCTTATCTATCAACGGTATGCCGATCTGGAAGTCCAGCCGGTTGGCCGGATGGTTACCCGGGTAACCAATGATACGGATGCGATCCGGGATTTGTATACGGATGTATTGGTTGCATTTGTCAGCGACTGTTTGGTTTTGCTGGGTCTCA
>CAYUNV010000397.1:0-1947 GCA_964446265.1 uncultured Negativicutes bacterium
TTAGCGAAGATTTACTGCCCCGAAAATCAAACCGTTGCCCAATTTCTTTCATAGCCTGGTTCACCGCGTTATCCACTTCCTGCATATCCACTTCTGATACAACGTCGAACGAACAATCTTTAGCCATGTTATTTTCCTCCTCGAGTAATTTTTATCCGAATTCGTGAGCGAAGCAACACATAAAAGAAAGCAAACGAGCCACCCACTGTAAAGAAAAAAGCAACCGGTTTGACTGTCATGATTTCAGACGTAGCAATCAAACAAATCAACAATGCCGTCATATATGCTAAAAACAACTCTCTATAGCGGGGACTTGTTATGCGCGGCGCGATGAACAGCCAAACCCAAAAGCCGGCAACAACAAAATTTGTATTTTTAAAAAACTCCAAACTTCAATCCCTCCTCAAAAAATATCCTGTACGCCTTTGGGCTAACAACCTTGCCCGGTTGGATTTTCCGTATGCTTAGTACCTGCGTTGGCTGTCATCAGCCATACACCGCTAACGATCAACCCTGCTCCGGCAAATTGGGCAAACGTCAGCGTTTCACCCAACAGCAGTGCCGCAAAAAACATACCGGACAAAGGAATAAGGTTGATAAAAATAGCTGCCCTGTTGGGCCCAACAACAGACACTCCATGATTCCAAAAATAAAACGCCAGAAGGCCGCTGCCGATAATCATAAATACCATGCTGCCCCAGCCTATCGGTGATAAATGAACCGTCCCGTCAAAGCCTTGCCATACGGCAAGAATCAATAAACAGACCGACCCGACAGCACTGGACCAAGCCGTTGCCGCCAAGGCTGATATTTGGCGCATGACTTTCCGCCCCAGGATTGAATAAACGCACCAACTGAAGCTGCCCATTACCAGCAAAATATCACCTTTGTTGAAGCTCATGGCGGCGATGACTTCCCACGATCCCTTGGCAACCACGATTCCAACACCAATAAAGGAAACCCCTATCCCGAGCATTTGCCGCAAGGTCAGCCGGTCTTTCAAAAAAATTGCACTTAAAACGGCGGTAAAAACAGGCCCGCCCCCAACCAGCAAACTGGCATTTGCCGCGGTTGTATGCTGAACTCCGCTAAAAAAGAAAACGTTATTTAAAAAAATGCCGGTCACTCCCAACATTATTAACCCCGGAACCTGTTTCCAGGAAGGCAAAGCCCGTTTTCCTTCCGTCAGCCACACTGCAATGCCCAGTAAGATACTCACCCCGGCAAAACGCAGAAAAGCTGTCGTCACAGGAGCCAATTCGCTTACCGCATATTTAGCGGTTACCGAGTTAGCACCCCACAAAACATTCGTAATAATTAAAAGGATATAAACTCCCTTGTTTGTATAAAAAAAACCCACAAATTCACGTCTCCCCAACCAACAGCTGTTGAATTCTGCTATAATACTTCTTAGCTGTTTGGACACTATGAATTTTACCACTTTCCCAAACAGAAATAAAGAAGCTTCTCTCTATTATTCGTGGAAAATGTTTACCATTTTAATGAACTTGTATCATCTTCCCGCAAATTGGGAGGGTTTTCTTGCCAAACATAGAAAACTTATAAGGTACAGACAGGAGAACTACCATGCTTACCTTCCATGTGCCGGATCAATCCCCGCCAGTAGCCCTGCGTGATTTTTTACGCAACCAAATGAAAATTTCCCTTACTGCTTGGCGAAAAATCAAACGGGAAGGGACAATCCTAAGAAACGGAACGGCCATCGTTCCCGATTCATTGGTACAGGCCGGCGACCGGATTGATCTGGAATGGCCGCAAGAGTGCCGCGTTGAACCAATCGATCTGCCGCTTACCGTTCGCTACGAGGACGACTTCTTGCTGTTGATCAATAAACCCGCAGGTATATTGGTCCATCCTACCTGCGGCAACAGGGAGCCAACGATCGCCAACGGGATCATTCAATATTATCGAAGCCAAAACAATTTC
>CAYUNV010000398.1:0-1916 GCA_964446265.1 uncultured Negativicutes bacterium
CTTTTGTATTACAATCAACATTCACATTAACATCGCCCAAAGCCAGCCTTTCCGACACTTCCGCCATCTTCTGAAGCGGCTTGCTAATGATGCGTGAAATGAATATTCCAAGAAAGAGTGCCACCAGGAGACCTACTGCCACCACAAAGATCATGCTTAAGGTTGCGTTGCTTGCTGTGGCCTTATTATCCTGTGCCGCTTGTTGGGCAAGGTCAACTTTGAGTTTAAATAAACTGTCAGCCGAAGCCTGCATATTTGCGGCGATACTGACACCTTCACCGTATATGCTGGAGGTAGCCTGACCCAATTGATTCGCCGTAATAAATCCGACAGTTTTTTCTCTGTAGGTACGAAACTCCTCTAAACTCTGATGTAAATTGTTGAATTTTTCCATCACCTGTTCGTTCTTGATCCCCTTTTTAAAATTGGACATCGAGGTGTCAATTTCTTCATCAAGCTCGCTAAATTTGCTTATCCTTTTTTGTTTTTCATTATTATCTTGAAGAATAATTAAATCCCTCAGCAAAGAACGCTCTATTTGATAATCTTGCAAAACGATTGCCAAGTCATCCAATGTACTTGTATGCCTTGTATACATATCTTCATCCAGCGCCTGTATGTTTCTTAAATTAATGATTCCTATTACCCCTATCGTGCCTGCAATTAATGCTACCAAGGCAAAGCCGATTAGTAATTTAACTGCGATTTTTAAATTTAAAAACCAATTCATAGCTAATTCTCCTTCTAAAGTAATTCTGTGCATTGAATTATTGGGGTCTCAGTAAGTTTTTCACAATCAAGGATCAACTTTATTTCATTTCCTACTTTCCCGATAAATTTGATAAACTTATTTTCAATATGATTCATATGTGGCGGTGTTGCTATGTCTTGCTCGGAGATTGACAATACCTCCGCAACACTGTCGACAATAAGGCCAATAACACTATCTGCAATGTTGATAACGATAATGCAGGTCCTGCTGTTGTAATGGGCAGCATCTTTTCCAAATCTTAATCTTACATCCATGATAGGAATTATCTTGCCTCTTAGATTGACAATTCCTTTCATATAATTCGGCTGCTCCGGAATCTTCGTTATGGCTTGAAGTCCGATAATCTCAGTAACATACATGATTTCTATGCCATAGATTTCTTCGCCAAGAAAAAAAGTAAGATACTTGTCTTTTTGAGTGTCTTGATCTTCCTCGTTAAGTTTCCTATTTATCTCGTTCATTTTCTCACCTCCTCTCTATTCCATATCGTATCTATATCGTAAGAACATATCGACATATTTTGATAACAATCAACACTATTCGACAAAAAAAATAATCATTTTCTTTGCACTGTAATGCGAATGACGCCAAGCCCTGAAAAGTGAACCGTCAAAAGAAACTCCCTTATTGTGTAAATTCCAATGATACAGCTGTATTTTCGATCAGTCGTTTAGTCATTAAGGAGATATGGACTCCGCTGTTTCCTTCAAAAAAAATTCTCCTAAGACAACTGCCTTTGGCAATTATCTTAGGAGAGTGATTCATCCTTCCGCTCTGTCTGCATTTCAGTGATAATCAACAAGTGACCCCATGCTAAAGATAAAAGAACCGCTGCTAGAGAGATCCCTCTATTTCCGGCTCCGGAGGTGATTCTTTGCTACCGGTATATTCCGCCAACCTCATCTTCAGCTCTTTATTTTCCTGTTCCAGTGTATTGATTGTCTTGACTGATGTTTTAAGCTTTGATTGAGATCTGAACCATCGTACCAAGCTGAGCAGCAAGACGGTCAATGCTCCAAACACCGCAGAGATCAGGATGACCAATGCTTGGGATATCGAGAGCTCCATAGTCAGAAAGTTAATGTCTACGGCACCGGCATTTTGTATCGCAAAAACTGCTACCAGCAATGCAAAGACTAAAGCT
>CAYUNV010000399.1:0-1910 GCA_964446265.1 uncultured Negativicutes bacterium
CCCAAGTTGATATCGCTGGCAATTGCCTGTCGTTTTTCTTGAACCTCGGCGACCGCTTCCATCAGCAGTGACCCAATCAACTCTTCCTTAGAATCAAAATTTTCGTATAATGTTCTCTTACTCATGCCCAACCGCCTGGCCAAATCATCCATGGTAAATTTCAAACCGCGTTCATGCAGTTCTTGCATTGTTCCATCAAGAATTCTACGCCGCAAAGACCAACCCCCCCAAACCGTCGTAAACTTTGTAAACTATTTGCGTACCACAATTACCGATATTGTATCACGCCTTACTATGCAATGTCAATTATTTCCTTTCATCCGTTACTATAAAATCATTGTCAGCAGCCTCAGATGACAGGAAACGCAGCTGTGATTGGGCAACTCTGAGGCGCCTTAGCACCTTAGAGTTGGCGGCATACCCCTTGCGGTGCAACGCAGATTGACCTTTTTCAACAGTCGAAAAAATAAAAGCCAGGCTATTATTTAATAGCCTGGCTCAAACTCAATCGATATATTTATTGAACTGTTTTCATTCTCTACAAAGAGGATATTGAAACCGACTCAGTCTGCAAAAACAAATTTAATTTGGGCCAGATAGAACGTCCCCATCTGGCCCAAATTCTTATTTATTTATTGACTGCGTCTTTTAGGCTTTTGCCGGCCTTGAAAACCGGAGATTTTGAAGCTGGTATTGTAATTTCAGCGCCAGTTTGAGGATTACGGCCTTTTCTTTCTTCCCGGCTCTTCACTTCAAAAGTTCCGAAACCAATCACTTGAACTTTATCGTCCTGGGCCAATGCACCTTCAATGCTCTCAAACAGGGCAGTGATTGCTTTTTCGGCATCTTTTTTCGTCATTCCTGTTTTTTCCGCTACGCTACCTACCAATTCAGTCTTATTCACAAATTCAGCCTCCTTGTATTAGTTGCTACGATTAGCATTATTCGCTATCCATTTTTGTATTCCTTCTAAGCCTTGCAAAAAATACCACAATTTGCTGATTTATTTCAATCTTCCAGTCGTTTTGCCTGATTCCAAAAGCTATCCAGCTGTTTTAATGTAAAATCGTTCCAATTACGACCTTGCGTTTCAACCTGCTTTTCAACGTAAGTAAACCGGTCAATAAATTTTTTATTGGTTTTATTCAAAGCAGTCTCCGGTTCAATCCCAATGAATCGAGCCAAATTAACTACGGAAAAGAGCAAATCCCCCACTTCGTTTTCCAACAAATTATTATCCCCTGTCGTTAACGCTTCCCGAACTTCATTAATCTCTTCCGTTATTTTTTCCCAGACCGGTTCAATCGCATCCCAGTCAAAACCTACCTTGGCCGCTTTACTTTGCAATTTATAAGCCCGCATTAAACTAGGCAGGGCAGGCGGCACGCCGTCCAATACCGATTTCCGGTCATACCCCTTTTCGGTTTTCTTGATCTTGTCCCAGTTAAAAATTACCTCCGCAGCATCACGCACGGAAATATCCCCAAAAACATGCGGATGGCGGCGAACTAACTTCTCTGTTACGGTATCTACCACATCTTGCATGGAAAAGGTACCACTTTCTTCCGCAACACGGGCATGGAAGACAATCTGCAGCAACAAATCCCCCAATTCCTCACAAAGTTTTTCCGGATCGGCCAAATCAATCGCTTCCAGTACCTCATACACTTCCTCGACAATATACCGCCGCAGGCTCTTATGGTCCTGCTCAATATCCCATAAACAACCGCCAGGTGAACGGAGCTTCGCCATTACCTCAATCACCGGTTCGAGCGTAAAAGAACGAGCCGCATGCTGCCAGGCGGGAATATACACACTCGTTAAGTGGTCGATGCCGGAAATTCGATCTAATTCAAATAAAGGAACCGCTGAAATTTTTTCGTCTGCCAGCCCCAACCGCTGAACAGCAA
>CAYUNV010000400.1:0-1803 GCA_964446265.1 uncultured Negativicutes bacterium
TAACTTGGATAACTTTATAAAATCTGAATATAGAACATTAAATGATGATATAACTAGGGATTTTTATATTCCATTATTGCAACACGCCACATCCTACAAAAGGGCGGTTGGGTTCTTTTCATCTTCCATACTCGTAGAAATATCAAAGGGGATTTCTACGCTTGTGAAAAACGGCGGTTCTATTCAGCTTGTGGCATCGCCCTACCTATCGGAGGATGATATTGAGGCGATCCGTACAGGATATGCCTTACGGGACAGCATCATCAAATCGTCGATACTACGCGAACTGAAAGAGCCTCAAACCCCATTTGAAAAAGAACGGCTGAACATGTTGGCCAATCTGATTGCAGACAGCATTTTGGATATAAAAATTGCTTTCACCGAGGATGAAAGCAAAATGGGCATGTACCATGAAAAGATGGGAATTATCAGCGACGGAATAGGAAACAAGGTAGCATTTTCCGGCTCTATGAACGAGTCGGCCACGGCCATTAATGCCAATTATGAAACGATTGATGTGTTTTGCTCGTGGAAAAGCGATCATGAAAGTGAGCGTATCAAGGCGAAAGAAAACGCTTTCACAGCAATCTGGAACGACAGCGAGCCGAATATACGAATCATTGAGTTTCCCGAATTGAAACAGGAGATCATTGAACGTTATAAAAACGCGCCACCCAATTTCAATATCGCCAAAGAGGAATCTGAAAGCCTGTATTCAAGTAAAGATGAGGACAAACAAAAACGTTTGGGAGCGGCAATCCCTGAATCGGTTACGCTGCATGATTATCAGAAAGGGGCCATCGAAGCCTGGGCACAAAACGGTTTTAAGGGTATTTTCGATATGGCGACCGGTACGGGAAAAACATTTACGGGGCTTGGAGCTGTAACGCGTTTGTGCGAGGAAACGGACAATCGTCTTGCAGTTGTCATTGTTTGTCCTTATCAACACTTAGTTGAGCAATGGGTTGAGGATATTGAGCTTTACGGAATGAAGCCTATTGTCGGATATAGTGCTTCAAGTCAAAAGGATTGGAAGGCCCGGCTTGACAATGCCATAAGAGATCAGAAATTGAAGGTGAAATACCGGGAGTTTTTTTGCTTTATTTGTACAAACGCCACCTTTGCATCGTCATATGTACAATTGCAGGTTAGTAAAATCCGGGGCGATGCTCTGCTAATGGTGGATGAAGCACACAATTTTGGCGCCGAAAATCTGAGCAGGCTGCTTACTGATAAGTTTAATTATCGATTAGCTTTGTCTGCGACCATAGACCGCCATAATGATGAGGAAGGTACCCAGTGCATCAGAGACTATTTCGGCCAAAAGTGTATTGAGTATACACTTGAACGCGCTATTGAAGAAAATAAGCTTACAAAATATAAATATTATCCAATAATCTGCACCTTAAATGAAGTGGAGTTGCAACGTTATAATGAGCTTACTTATGAAATTGGGAAATGCATCATCAATGATAAGCACGGGAAGAAAAAGCTTAGTGAAAAAGGAAAGATCCTTGCATTGGCTCGAGCGCGGCTGATTGCTGGGGCTGAGGATAAAATCATAAAGCTTGAGGAAAAAATTACTCCGTATATTAATAATAATCACATTCTTATCTACTGCGGTGCAACCAAACTGTTGCAATCGGGACAAGATTTTATCGATATAGATTATGAGGACATTCGGCAAATTGACGCTGTAACCAATTTGTTAGGTAACAAACTTAACATGAAGGTGTCGCAGTTTACATCAAACGAAGATATTGCCGAACGAGCTATCTTAAAGCGAGAATTTTCAGAGGGCGA
>CAYUNV010000401.1:0-342 GCA_964446265.1 uncultured Negativicutes bacterium
TGCAGTTTTTCACGCAGACTGGCCATTAAGATAATCGCCAGCGCAAAACCTGCACCGGAGCCGATTGCATGTACAACGCTCTTAGCAAACGTAAAATTGGACTCGGCATTCAGCAGAGGAACTGCCAAAACAATACAGTTCGTGGCAATTAATACAAGGTAAATACCCCACAGGTTATATAATGCCGGCGCGTGTTTTTTAATGATCATTTCCAACAACTGAACAAAGCTGGCGATCAATACGACGAATACAACCGTAGTGAGGAAAGTCAATCCAAAAGGATGCAAAACATAATTGTACACAACCCAAGCCAGAATGGAACTGATCGTCATGACCGAGGTT
>CAYUNV010000401.1:352-1784 GCA_964446265.1 uncultured Negativicutes bacterium
CATACCCATCCCAATCGAAGCATTCAGGTTTTTAGATACTCCAAAGAAAATACACAGGCCGAGGAACCGGGTCAAAACAAAGTTATTGACAATTACCGCACCCATAAACAAGGCAAAGTATTCGGCCATTACGCTTCACCCCTTTGTAGCGCCAATTTGCGTTTTTCCGTTTTGGCCTTATCTTGGTATTCGCCAATCAAATTGAACGTACCGATCATCAAACCAATGAGAATAAATCCGCCTGGCGGCAAAATCATAATCAACGCCGGATCATAGGAAGCACCCATCATTTGCATGCCGAATATCGTGCCGGCGCCAAACAATTCACGAATAACACCGATCGAAACCATGGCCAATGCAAAGCCGCAGCCCATGCCAAAACCATCAAAAAACGATGGTATAATCGTATTTTTGGCAGCAAACACTTCTGCCCGGGCCAAAATAATCGCAAATACCACGATCAATGCCAAGTAGATGCTCAATTCTTTAAACAAGATTGGGAAATAAGCCTCAAGTACCAACTGAACAAGCGTTACAATGGTAGCAATTGAGGTAATATACACAGGAACCCGCACCTTCGGATTTACCCATTTGCGGAACAACGAAACGACTACGTTATTGCAGGTAATAACAAACAATACCGATAATCCCATCGCCAAAGCATTCGTTGCCGTCGAAGTAACCGCCAGCGCCGGACATAAACTTAATGCCAGACGGAAGATGGGATTTTGTTCGAAGAGCCCTTTATAAAAGATCTCCCATAAGTTCTTCATATTCGCACCCCTCACTTCTTCTGACTGGCGGCATAAGCGGCAACTTCCTCGACCGCTTCACGGATCCCTTTTGTGACTGCCCGTGAAGTAATCGTCGCCCCCGTCAGCGCCTGAATATTTTTGTCAGTCGGTACTTTTACGACTTCCATTGCTTGAGCGTCTTTGCCGGTAAATTGTTTACGGAATTTACTATCACCGGCTTTATCTCCTAAACCCGGAGTTTCATTATGGACTAAAATTTTATAGTCCATCGCTTTACCGTCCGGTGAAACTGCCGCGACCATTTTGATCGCTCCGCCGTAGCCTTTACTCTCGGCCGGGACAACATATGCAACCAGCTTTCCGTCTTTCATTGCGGCGTACCATTCGGTTTTTCCCTCAATCGGTTTAAATTCTGTTGCGTCAGCAACCAACTCTTTCATTGCCTTGTTTTTCAGATTAACCCGTTCTTTGGCGGCAACCGGCGCGGTAACACTGTATACCCCGGCAATAATAAGCCCGGACAATAAACAAGCGATCGTTAAATTAATGCCTATTTTAAAAATACTGCTGTTTTCATCATGTGACATGCCGATTACCTCCTTACCCCGAATTTAACTGGCTTCACCAAACGGTCAATCAGCGGCGTAACGCAGTTCATCAACAAAATAGCATAACAC
>CAYUNV010000402.1:0-1753 GCA_964446265.1 uncultured Negativicutes bacterium
AGAATTTAGATGTAAAACAATAAGTGAAAAAGTTCACATTCGTAGGAAGGTGAAAAATATGTCTAAAATTTCTATTTGTATTGGCAGCGCATGTCATTTGAAGGGTTCACATGGTGTTTTGGAAGCGTTTACGGCATTAATTTCAAGGTATAATATAAATTCCCAGGTTGATATGGCAGGCGATTTTTGCAAGGGGCGCTGTACGGAGGGCGTTGTTATAAAAATCGATGATGAAGTCATTACGAATGTATCGAAAGATAAGGTCTATGATATTTTTCTTCAAAAAGTGTTGAAAGGAAAGTAACTATGAAGATAATCACAACACAAAAAGTAAATTGTAAAGATTGCCATCGTTGTGTTCGATCTTGCCCGGTGAAAGCGATTGGCATAGAAAAAGGTCATGCCCGGTTAGTGGAAGATAAATGCATTCGCTGTGGAAAATGTATTGTCGAATGTCCTCAACATGCTAAGCAGGTGATCAATCAGATCCCTGAAATTGAGCAAGTAATCGCCGCCGGAGGTCGTGTGGTTATGAGCTTGGCACCGTCGTTTGTTGCTGCATTTAGTGATCTTTCTGCCAAAGAGCTTTTGGGTAGAATTCGTGGATTAGGTTTTATGGCGGTGGAAGAGACGGCAATTGGCGCGGAGGTTGTTTCTCACGTTTATCAGTCTTTATTAGCCAATAGCAAGGATACAGTGTTATCTTCCTGTTGTCCGGTGATCGTAAATTTAATTGAAAAATTTTATCCGCAACTTGTTGATAAGCTGGCGCCTGTTGTTTCCCCTATGGCGGCGCATGCACGAATTATTCGGGAAAAATACGGCATGGATACCTTTGTTGTTTTTGCCGGTCCTTGCGTTGGCAAGCTGGCGGAAATTCACCTCGAAGACAGCATGGTTGATGCGGCTATTACGTTTGAACAATTGAAAGACTGGTTAAGTCACTCGTCGGCGTTTGTTGCTTCAGAAGAGATTGATGAAGCGTGGGGAAATGCGCGTTATTTTCCTGTAGCGGGCGGTGTGTTGAAATCATTTATGAGTCACGAGGAAACGGATATTGACATTATTTCCGTTGATGGAATCGATAAATGTATTGAAGTTTTTGATGGGTTGCTTCGAAAAGAAATTTCGCCCCGGTTTGTTGAGGTTATGGCTTGTTCCGGCGGCTGTATCGGCGGCCCGGCGAGTGGCGGCAGTTGCATTCCTGCAAAACGGGTTAAGGTGGTTGAATATGCCCTAAATAGCCAGAAAGAAGAACCACATATTTTGCCGGCTGAGCTGATTTTTCGACGGATGCATGAAGGGGAGCCTTTTATAAACCTAGAACCGACAGAGGAAATTATTCGGGAAATTTTACAACAAACCGGAAAATTTTCAAAAGCGGATGAAAAAAATTGTGGTGCTTGCGGTTACAATTCCTGCCGGGAAAAAGCCATTGCAGTATATAAAGGGTTGGCGGAAATTGAAATGTGCGTGCCTTATATGCGCTCAAAAGCGGAGTCTTATGCCAATATTATTGTGGATAACTCATTGAATGGAATCATTGTTGTGAATGATCGAATGATTATTCAAGAATTTAATCCCGCTGCAGAAGCAATGTTTAATCGCAATAATGAAATAACTAAAGGAATCAATCTGTGTGAACTGATTGATTGCACTGACTTTCTTGCAGCTGCAGAAAGCGGACGTCAAATCTTTGCTAAGCGGGTGGAATATCCCCGGTTTGGGATGATTACAGAGCAACGAATCCTAC
>CAYUNV010000403.1:0-1751 GCA_964446265.1 uncultured Negativicutes bacterium
AAGTATAATTACTGCCCAAACCGGCCAACTCCATTTGACCTTTTCTTTTCTTCCGGGGTTTTTCATTTATATCACCTGGTATGAAATTCTACAAAAATTGTATAATTCCTCCAGGCAAGTAACTACTTAACCCTGTTTTTTCCTATAATCTTCAATAGCCATATGTAAAGCATCGGCAGCCATGTTGGAACAATGCATCTTATGCTCGGGAATCCCGCCCAGCATATCCGCGATGGCTACATCAGTAATTTTCATCGCTTCGTCAAGAGTCATCCCTTTAACCATTTCTGTCAGCATACTGCTGGTAGCAATAGCTGCGCCGCAACCAAAGGTTTTAAATCTGATATCTTTAATTTTATTGTCCTCAACCTTAATGGTAATCTTTGTGGTATCGCCGCAAGTCGCATTTCCTACATCGCCGATACCGTCGGCGTCAGGCAGCTCACCTACATTGCGCGGGTTGGTAAAATGGTCGATTACCTTGTCGTTATACACTATAAAGCCCCCTAATCCAATCATTAAAAATTGTACTGCTTCCGTCTTGGCATATCGTAGCACGGCACCCGGTTATTGTCAATAACTGACTCTTTAATCAAATTAAACATTCAGCTTGATAACTCTCATGGTATTCTTCCCATGCACCAGATAATATAAAAACAGACTGGCAAACGCAACAATTCCTCCGCATACGTACAATCCCCGGTAACCGGTGAAAGGAACAAATAACCCGAATATGAATGGACCAATCCCCATCCCCACGTCTGATAGCATGAAAAAGGTAGAAGTCGCCAATCCCAAACGGTGCGACGGGGTTACCTTAACGGAAATCGCCTGGCTAATAGACTGTACGGCTCCAGAGCCAAGACCGATAAAAGCTCCAGCCAATAAAAGGGCATACCCTTGATGGGCTTGACTGAGGATAATCATCCCGATCATAAATATAAGAATGGCCGGGTACATTGCTGCATTTTCACCTTTCGAGTCAAATAACCGGCCGACTTTTGGCCTGGAGATCAAGACGACTACAGCATATATGATAAAAAAGAAACTGGCGGCGTCCATTAGATTAATTTCTTTGGCATATGCTGTAAGAAAGGAAAGCACACTTGAATAACAAAAGTAGATAACGGCACAAACAATTGAAATCGGAATAGCCCTGGTCTCAAAGAAGTTATTAAACTTAAAGCCTTTCATCTCATTTAGTTGTTCTTCTGTTAATTCCATTTCGGGGACATATAACATGAATGTATTAACAAGATTGAATGCTGCAGTAATTGCACAGGACACAAATATCATATTGAAGCTTCCATATTGGTTGAGAAACATGCCCAGGAAGGGACCAATCGCCGTTGCCAGCGTGACACTCAACATATAATAACCAAGACCTTCCCCACATCTGGCCTTGGGAATAATACTCGCAACAATGGTGCCCGCTGCCGTACTGGTTACTCCAAATGCTGCGCCATGTAAAAAGCGGACAACAAGCAGAAACATGATATTATTAACTCCAAAATACATTAAGGACATAATTAAATTCAATATCACGCCCATATACAGCATCTTTTTTCGGCCTATTCGCTCGATCGATCTACCGGAAAAAAGGCGTGCTATAAGAGCGCCAATGATAAAAATGCTGGCAGCAAGGCCTGCTTCGCTGGGCGAAGAGTGGAAATTATCCATTGCGTAGACAGAAATTACCACCATTAACAGGTAAAAGTTTAAAGCGACAAAAAAGCTCACAAAGGTAATGA
>CAYUNV010000404.1:0-1735 GCA_964446265.1 uncultured Negativicutes bacterium
TGGACTCGAACCAACGCATGCGGGAGTCAAAGTCCCGTGCCTTACCGACTTGGCTACGCCCCAATATTTAAATAATCGTCAGAGTCAAATGGGGTGACTGGTGGGGATCGAACCCACGAATAACGGAACCACAATCCGCCGTGTTAACCGCTTCACCACAGCCACCGTATTAAGTTATCAACCATTTCCCTAGCGACGAAACATATTTTATCATGTCAGACAGTCGATGTCAATAGGAATTTGCGAACCAAATTTTATAAATGTGACGATCGGCGCCTACCCTTTTAACACCTGGTTTAAGCTGCCCATCTGATAGCCAAAAAGATCCAACGTCACAAAAGAAAATCCCAGGTTTTTTATCTCGGTTGCAATTTTTTTGACCACCTCAGGATTTGTTAAAACAGAAAATTGTTCCGGTTGCACCTCAATACGCGCCAAATCTCCATGGTGTCTAAGCCGGACTTGACCCGTAAAATATTTCTTCAGTAATTCTTCCGCAGCGTCAATTTGCCGCAGCCGTTCAGCAGTGACCGGCAGGCCATACGCAATCCGCGAGGAAAGACAGGCCGCACTCGGTTTATTATACGTAGGAAGGCCCCATTCCCGCGAAATTTCCCGGATCTCCTGCTTAGTAAACCCAACTTCCAGCAACGGACTCCTGACGCCTTCCAATTCTTCAACGGCCCGCATTCCCGGACGAAAATCCCCTAAATCGTCTGCGTTCGATCCTTCCAACACCCACTTATAACCTGCTTTTTGCGCCCAATGCACCAAGGCTTCGAAACGCATTTTTTTACAAAAGTAACATCGATCTGCCGTATTGGCGACAAAATCAGGACTGTCCAATTCACTGACATCGGCAACAAGATGTTGAATCCCGATTGTCTTAGCAAAAGCCGCCGCTTCATCCGCTTCCTTTTGCGGAAGTGTTTCCGATGACGCGGTAACTGCGATGGCCCGGTCTTTTAAAACCCTACAGGCTGCCGCTGCCAAAAAGCTGCTGTCTACTCCGCCGGAAAAGCCGATGACAACACTTTCCATTTCCCGTAAAATCCGAAACAACTCGTTCAATTTTTCTTCCGCCGTTTTCAAACAATCCGCCTCCATCTGCCTATCCTTCCCGCAAAATCACAGATTTCCTGTCCGGATTTACGCAGCATTTGTTCATTCATAGTGGCATTATACGCTGTGACAAACACATTGTCAATGCGACACAACGACAGTAAACCCCAGGGGTTGACCCCGGGGTTCGCACAAATATATCTGATATATTTATTCTCTTATCTATCGTTTCGCATACGTTAAGATAGCGCCTAACGCAATAGACAAAAGCGCGGCGGATATAATTCGGTATTCCGGCGGCAGCAAAAACACGATAGTATGAGCCGGAATCCAAAAAAACGGAATTGTCTTCATAAAGACAAACGAAAACATACTTTGCCAGTCAATTTTAGTTAGCACTACGGACAAATTAACTTTTTTGGCCGGCATGACTTTCCCGCAAATCAAATCAATGTATGTATCGCTGATCCGGTGCGCAATCATAAACGTGGGTGCAAACGTTACATTCATAATCGCAGCAATATAAAACGGCGGCATGATCGTGGCAATAAGTCCTTCGCCTGTCCATAACATTTTTTTACTAACAGCACCGGAAACTCCGCTGTAGAATATTTCAAACATTAATGTAATAAGAACGCCTATGAAACCCCAAACTATCGACTTATACAACAAG
>CAYUNV010000405.1:0-1720 GCA_964446265.1 uncultured Negativicutes bacterium
AATGCCGTTGGTTAGAATATCGGATGCTATCAACTTCACCTTTTGTAAGCTGTAGCTTTTGCTGTACCAAATCCATATCTACATTACCAGGATAAAAAATAAATTTATAGGTGGGTGTATCCAAGATGGATGCTGTAATATGCACAATTGCGGGGTCAAGGCAATCTGCCAGCCTTTGTGTTCCCGTTAATAGGGTAGCCTCGTATTTTCTTGCACGGCGTACAAACGAGTTTAGATATTTTACAACCATAAGGTTATCGCGGTTCACCAAAAGATGAAGTTCATCGATTGCCAACATTACATTTTTTTCGCCGCAGATAATTCTATTCCATATGTAGGTAAGGTAGTTAAACAATACCGCTTGCATATTATCGCTTGACCCTGTAAGCAATTCTTTTATATTAAAGTTGATTAGCTTACTGTTTATGATATTTGTGTGCTTATTAAATAGGGGACTGAGAGAGCCTTTGTGTACGTCATAAAGAAGCAGTAATAATTCTTTCAGCACAGTATCATCAATCATCTTGTATAGACCACTGTATTTCTTTGGGTTATCCAAAATGTCATCAATGAAATCATACAAATCTGAAAATATAGGGTAATCGGTAGATTTTAATACGGATATATCGGTGTTTTCGTCAATGCCGAATTTTTTGTATACGTCCTGCATCAATATTTTAAGCGCCGCTAACTGAATAGGATTAATACTGGGGATAAGTACCTTGAAAAAATCTGAAAGCCAACTGAGATGTTGATAAAAAGGTGTTTCAAGCGCTTTGGTATCTTGAAATATATCAGCTTCATAGGCTGTTTCATCCCATTCCAAGTCATCAATTTGCTTATCGCGAAATCCCCTTACTTGCATTGGGTTGATTGCAAAGTTTCCTCGTGCACAGTTGATGTTCGTTCCGCCTAGTTTTTTAAACTCATCACAATATTCATCCCTGTCGGCCGCAGAGCCTTTTGACAGATAATTTTTTTAATGAGCCAAGACTTTCCTTGCCCCGGGTCACCAACTATTGCAATACTGGTATTTGTTCTGCTCTTACTGCGTACGTTGTTATCAATAGATACAATACCATTATCAATGGTTTTGCCCAATAACATGCCAGTATGGTCATTGATATAAGATGCGCTAAACGGATACATTCTGCCAAATGTGTTGGACGGAATATTATTGGCAAGCAGTTTTCCGCGCGTATCGGAGCCAATGGGAGATACCCCCATAAACCCATCTTTTTGGCGTAGTACAAAGTCCTCCAACGTGATGCCAGAGGCAGAAAATTCCGATGAAATTGCTTTTATGTTTTCCTCCAGTTCCGCAACTGTTTTTCCATAAAGTTCGATGTAAATGTTTACATACTTTACTCCACCGCCACTGCCTGCATTTTGCAGACAGTCGTTATAAAATGCAGTCAGTGTATTTACATCATTAGCGGTTTCAAGCACTTTTGTTTGTTTGACGGCAAAAAAGCCACTGCTTTTGTTATTAAACTGCTTATCTACAAGCTTCTTGACCTGTTCACCGTTCATATCCGATATGCGGATATGAACGGTGGTGTTTGGTCGCTGAATGATTTTTTTGAGTATGTCATTGTTACCACTGGTAATGTTTTGCGGAAGATTTCTTACCACTAAGGTTTTTCGATAGAAGTTGGTTTGCAAAACGTGGTTGATGTCGAAGTCCATTTTTGTCGGGAGTAAGTGCCGTACCAACGGA
>CAYUNV010000406.1:0-1674 GCA_964446265.1 uncultured Negativicutes bacterium
CCTGGAGTGTCCCGACCCGTTCGCAACCTTGCAGGCAATCAGCGGCATCCCGGAAGTAAAGGAAGCGGCTCTTTTTGGCAGGGGCTTGCATCTATCAGTGGAAAATGCGCAGTCGGCAATTCCAATAATTGATGCGGTCCTGAAGAAAAATGGTCTTCCTTATACAAAATTGGAGGAGATAAAACCTTCGTTGGAAGACGTTTTTGTGTCGATAATTGAAGCCCGTGACAAAAAAACAGGGTGATGAGTGTGATCATGTTATGAATATCTATCGTGTATTGGCCATAATCCGCAAAGAATTTATTCATATTCTTCGCGATTACCGGAGTTTGGGAATGGCTATCGCCATGCCGATCTTATTGATTTTTCTTTTTGGCTCGTCGTTAAGCCTTGACGTAGACCGTGTTCCGTTGGTTGTATGGGATCAAAATAGAACGGATGACAGCCGTGAATTTATTGGACGGTTCACTGCTTCCCGATATTTTAGTTTGACTTCCGCAGTCGGTTCTTATGCAGAAATTGAAGAAATGATCGATAAGCGCGAGGCGATTTTGGCGCTTGTGATACCCAATGATTTCAGCCGCAAGCTGCAGAGCGGACATGGCGTGAATGTCCAATTAATTGTTGACGGCAGCGATGCGAATACGGCAACAATCGCTGCCGGTTATGCGCAAGCTGTCACCAACGGGTATACCAACTCAGTACTGATCCAAGCCGCGCAAAAACGGGGAGCAAAGACGATAAGCATTCCATTGGATGGGAAAGTTCGAGTGTGGTTTAATCAGAATATGCAGGCAAAAAACTATATTATCCCCGGTCTTATTGCAGTGATCATGATGGTAATCGCCTCATTATTGACATCCCTTACCATTGCCCGCGAATGGGAAAACGGCACTATGGAGCAGCTCATTACTACTCCTTTAAAGCCGATTGAATTGATTATCGGCAAATTGACGCCCTATTTTCTCATCGGGATGTTAGACGTGCTGCTGGCTGTTTTGATGGGGAAATATTTGTTTGAAGTGCCTTTGCGGGGCAATGCAGCGTTGGTTTTCGGCATGACGGCGTTGTTTCTTCCGGGAGCGCTTGCAATGGGCATGTTGGTCAGCATTATAACGCGGTCGCAGCTCCTTGCCAGTCAACTGGCCATGGTTTTGACGTTTCTGCCATCTTTTTTGCTGTCCGGCTTTATGTATGCAATTGCCAACATGCCGCAACCGATCCAAGCAATTACTTATCTTGTTCCGTCACGCTATTTTATCGCCATTTTAAAGAGTATCTACCTGAAAGGCGCAGCTCTTGAAATTATTCTTACGGAAGCGATATTCCTGCTCATTTTTGGTGTTGTGATGATACTCGTTGCCAATAAAAAACTCAAAAAAAGATTGGTGTAATGTATGGTTTTTGAACGTTTGCGTCATATGATCAAAAAAGAAGTTATCCAGGTTCTGCGCAACCCGAAAATGCGGGCCATTGTTTTGGTTATGCCGCTTGTTCAGAGCATGATTTTCGGTTATGCGGTGACAACGGATGTGAAACAAATAAACACAGCAATTTTCGATCAGTCGGAAACGCCGGAAAGCCGCGAATTGATTGATCGGTTCATTCATTCCGGATATTTTGTGGTGAACGCCGTAATTGATAGCGAACGGGAAATCGATGAATTGATCAATC
>CAYUNV010000407.1:0-1634 GCA_964446265.1 uncultured Negativicutes bacterium
TATCATAGCAGTCATGTTATATATTGAATGGCGGTTGGCCTTGATTGCATTTCTTGTTATGCCCTTCATGTTTTTCATCACTGTTGTCTACCAACGGTACGCCCGGCTGGCTTATAGGACTGTCCGGGAAAAAACGGCGAATTTAAATACTTTTTTACAAGAAAGCATGACCGGCATTGCAATTATCAAAGCCTTTTCCCGGTTTCGGCGCAGTGAAGAAGAGTTTCAGAATGTCAGCAAGGAATATTTAGCAGCCGGGCTGCGGGAAATGCGGACGTTTGCTGTTTTCCGTCCGTTGGTGGATGTAATTTATATGCTGGCTGTTATCCTTGTTCTCTGGTATGGTGGTTTCCAGGTCCAAGCAGGCGGAGTAGAGATTGGTGTTATTGTTGCGTTTTTACGGTATGTAGAAAAATTTTTCTGGCCAATCAAAGATTTGGCGGAAAAATATGATTTGCTGCAATCGGCATTAGCGGCGGCGGAACGGGTCTATGATATGCTGGCTGCCGAACGCCCGGCGGAAGAACCGGTACAAAGGCATTTGGACTGCGAATTTTTAGGGAATATTCAATTTGATGATGTTTGGTTTGCCTACGAAGAAGAAAATTGGGTGTTGCAAGGGGTTTCCCTGAATATTGCCGCCGGCCAATTTGTGGGCATTGTCGGTTTATCCGGTTCTGGCAAGACAACATTAATCGGTTTATTATTGCGTTTTTACGAGCCGCAGAGAGGTGCAATTTTATTGGATGGAGTGGATATTCGCGAAATCCCGCTAGAAATTTTGCGTCGTAAAATTGGGGTTGTATTTCAGGATGTCCATTTATTTCGCGGGAACATAGCGGAAAATATCAGCATGTTTGATGAAACCATGACCCGCGATACCATTGTTGCGGCTGGCAAGCTGGCGAATATTCATGAATTTGTGATGAAATTGCCGAATGGGTATGAAACGGATGTGGGGTATCAGGGAGGGCTGTTGTCGTCAGGCCAGCGGCAACTGATTTCGTTGGCCCGGGTGTTAGCCTGCCGGGCTAATGTATTGGTATTGGACGAAGCTACATCGAACATTGACAGTGAGACGGAAGCGTTAGTGCAGGGCGCTCTGGATAAAGCGGGGCAGGAGAGAACCATGCTGGTAATTGCCCATCGTCTATCAACAATCCAGCGTGCGGCAGAAATCGTCGTGCTTCATAAAGGGAAAATTGTTGAGCGGGGAACCCACGAAATACTATTGGCAAGCAATGGAATTTACTGTCGGTTGTATCATAGCCAGTGAAGATAATTATTGGTAAAAAGAAGGATTTTTAAGGCTTATTGGGTAATATTAATTATTATAACAAGAAATGAATTATATCTTAGCTTAAATAAAATTTTGTCAGGAGGGGAAATGTATGGAGAAGTTGTTTAGCGATTTAGAAGGCCTGCGGATCGCCGTTGACATTGAGACCCGCGGGGAGGAGTTTTACCGGCAAGCCCATTCCTATGCAAAAAAGATAGAGCACAAAAACCTGTTTTTCTTATTGATGAACGAAGAGGTTCAACATAAGGAAAAATTTACGGAATTGTATCAAAAGATTAAAGCGCAGAAAGAATCTGTTGTGGATGAATACGTGTTTGATCCAGAAACTTCCCGG
>CAYUNV010000408.1:0-1596 GCA_964446265.1 uncultured Negativicutes bacterium
TACTCCGCAACAGGTTAATCCGTTTTTTCAGTTCCCATCACTAACCCTTTATAGGCTTGTGGATGCCGATCATAAATAACATGCGTACCCGGTACAATATTCTTCATCCGGCTGTTGGCAAAGCAAGCATACGCCCCGCAGGCCTGTTGGGCTTGATTTTCCAACGTAGAAGCAGTAATAATCCCGTTCGGATCAATAATCTGCCCCAGGGCCGGAGAGGTTTCAGACTGGGCAACAACTACAAAAATACGATTTTCCGCCGCCCTTGTTCTGGCAACCGGAGTCACTACGGAAGAAGGGAGACGATTAGGCCAGAGTAAACATTCCGGGATCAAACCTTCTTCTTCCTGCAAAAGCCCCACATTTCCCCACGAAGTTTCAAGAAGAAACGGTTTACCGCCATTTTTATGGGCATTCTCATAAACAGCAATGATTCCGTCTTTTTGCAAAATATAACTTTTGGTTGCCTCTTCTTCGATCATTGTCGCAACAACCATGGCCTCACTTGCCATCACCGCACAAAGTTCACTCTGAAGTTCCTTGATGGCCAAACGACTCGGCGGCATACAAATCAAACGACTTCCATGCACACCCAGTCGCCGCACCATCGCAACATATTCTTGCGCTGACAGTTCACCGGCTACCGCTGCAATGTAAGGCGTGATCTCAGAAATACATACCGATTGCTCAATCACTTTTTTGATCGGTAATTCATCCGTGGGCACAGTCAATAACTCATACAAATCCGGCCGTCGAACAGGAAGAACCTTGTTAGTTTCACGAATAATCCGCCCATCTTTGTCCGTCGGAATTTCCACAGATACAATTTCATCCGCATCAGAACCGGCCTGATGCAGACAAGCTCCTTCCGGATTGTATACTGCCGAACGGCCTGCATAAGTAATATTATGCGTTTCCACTCCCCATTTATCCGTCATCGCGATCCACACACCGTTTTCCATTGCCCGCACGGACAGCAAATATGCGCTTTGTGCGTTCTGAAGCTCTGAAATGTTTGGTCCTGTAGCAGTCAAATTGGCCAAATCAATAATCAAATCTGTTCCTGCCAAAGCCGCCATCCGCACGATTTCCGGCGATCTGGCATCACAACAAATAATCAAGGCAACTTTTCCAAACTCCGTATCGGCTACGGCAAGGTCTTCTCCCTCCGAAAACCATAGATGATCGAAATGCCATAAATACGATTTATGTTTTTTTACGACTTCATTTCCTTCATGGTCAATAAGCAGTGCTGTATTATATAATCGGTCATTGTCGTTCTCAACATAGCCAAAAGCAATATAAGAATGATTTTCTTTCGCAATCGTTTTCATTTCCGCCAGCAAATATTTAGTCTTTTCCAAAACCAAAGACAGATTGATTTCTCTCGGTTCTATATAATAAGCAGGAAAAGCACATTCCGGAACAAGGACCAAATCATGCGTTTTCGCTGCTTCATAGACCATATGAAGCAATTTATCCGCGGCAACTTGGCAATCCTGAACATCATTCGCCTGTATCTGGACTAAAGCAATTTTCATCGTTCATACCATCTCCTAGTATAGTAATAGTCAGCTTTTTTATCAGAAACCCTAT
>CAYUNV010000409.1:0-1570 GCA_964446265.1 uncultured Negativicutes bacterium
CGACAATGTTTTCACAGCGGTGATACCTGGTTACTTGCAGACTCACCGAGGCCTTGTCCGTTACCGGTTGACAGCCATCGACGGGGCAGGGGCCGCAGTGCGGGTGCCGTATGCCGATGACCCTGAGCCCAATTTCGCTTACTTCTGCTACAATGGCGTGCCTCAATGGACCGCCGCAGTGCGGCCGGGGTTCACACCTACTCTGACGTTCACACCGAGTGTTATGGGACGCTTGCCGGCGGTTCACCTCATCGCCAAACAGACTGACGTAGAGAATGGGACCTGGTTTAGCAGATACTGGGGGGATGCGTATCCCTGGATCGGCACGTTGGTATACGACGGGAAGGTTTACGACCATATCCATTTCCGCGCTCGGGGCGGGGGATGGCGGTATGCGATGGTGAAGAACATGTGGAAGTTCGACCTCAACAACGGACACTACTTCCAGGCACGAGACGATTACGGGAGGAAGCTCGACACCCGGTGGTCCAAGCTCAACCTGGGGGCGTGCATCCAGCAAGGCGATTACTTGCACCGAGGGGAACAGGGTATGTTCGAGTCGGTGGGGTTCAGGCTCTTCAATCTAGCGGGAGCCGAGGCGCCCAAGACTGCGTTTACCCAATTCAGGGTGGTGGACAGCGCGAACGAAGCTGAAGCCGGCAACCAATACGAAGGAGACTTTTGGGGCCTATACCTCATTATTGAGCAGGAGGACGGTCGTTTCCTGGACGAGCACGAGTTGCCTGATGGTAACCTGTACAAAATGGAGGGCTACACCGGGGAATTGAATAACCTTGGCAAGTCCGGGCCAGAGGACAAATCCGACCTCAACGCGTTTCTAAGTACCTACCGGGACACGACCCTTTCCGCCTCCGAGCCTTGGTGGCGGGCCAACCTCGACCTGCAACGGTACGCCAGCTACCAGGCAATCGTTCAAGGAATTCACCACTACGATATTTCCGACGGGAAGAACTACTTCTACTACCGCAACCCGGATACCGGCTTGTGGTCGGTTCACAGTTGGGATCTGGATCTGACCTGGGCCAACAACATGTATCGGACTGACGGAGGCGGTGTGGATGAGCTGTTACGTCCCGTCCTGGGTGGGAATGGACACGCGGCAAAGCCGGCCATGACGATCGATTTCAAGAACCGCATGCGGGAAATCGCGGATTTGCTCTTCAACACGGACCAGGCGTGGCAACTCATTGATGAACACGCAACTTTGCTGCGAGGTCCATCAGGCGGTCTGTCGATTCTCGATGCCGACCGTTGCCGGTGGGATTGGGACCCCCGAATGGCGAACGGTAGCTACACCACTTCCCTGAGCAAAGCGGGGCAGGGGCGTTTCTACCAGTGGGAGAATGAGCCCGGCATGAGCAAGGATTTCAACGGCTGCATCCAGCTCATGAAGAACTACGTGGCCGCCAGAGTCGCGGTGCTCAACACCATGTCCGGCGACTCGAGTATTCCAGCACAGCCTGCGATTTCGTATTCCGGGCCCACCAATTATCCATTGGATCAGATCCGCTTCACGCATCAAACGCTGTCTGGCACTGGACCTTTCAAA
>CAYUNV010000410.1:0-1535 GCA_964446265.1 uncultured Negativicutes bacterium
GGTCATTTGCGCTACACCGATCGGACCGGCAACATCAGCGGCAATCTGACCGCTAATCATTTGTCCAAGACTGACAATCATTGCCGCGCTTGTCGCAATCGTTCTGTTGATGGACAGACTCACCGATTCAATGATCCCCGGATCGTAATGGCTGATTTGCGGCATCACGCCAATAATTGCCTTATTGGCTTTTGCATCATATTCAGGAGTAACTCTGACTTCAATCAGGTTGTTATTTCGTAAAACTTGAATATTAAGCGGTTTATCCGGATTCTGTTGGATCGTAGTTACAAACTCTTTCCAGCTTCCAATTGAATTTCCATTGATTGTTAAAACCCGGTCGCCAGTCAAGAGCCCGGCCTGTGCAGCCGGCTTGTCGGCTAATATTTTCCCCAAAACCGGTTCCGACAATGGGGTATCAATCCCTACAGAAAAAAATACAACAGTAAATAATAGGATTGGAAGAACGAAGTTCATAATTGACCCCGCTACAATAACTGCCATACGGGCCCATATTGGTTTGGCGCAGAAGGATCGTTCGTCTTGTTCTTCCTCGGGATCCATCCCCGCAATTTTATTAAATCCCCCCAAAGGTATTGCCCGCAGTGAATAAAACGTTTCACCGTATTTTCGGCCAATTACTTTGGGCCCAAATCCAAGGGCAAATTCGTCCACACGCATGCCGACAAGTTTCGCAACAACGAAGTGTCCAAACTCATGCACAAAAACCAATACCCCGAAAACCAGAATGGTCGCAATGATTGTAATAGACAAAGAATTTTCACCTACCTATTTTCTCTTTACCTTGATAAACAGTCCCGACAACTTTAGCCACCGAAAAGAAAAATACCCTCACATAAACTGGCCTTAAGATTAAGAATGAAGCTCTTTTATTACTTCTGCAGCTTGTTTACGAGCCCATGTGTCTGCTGTATGAATTTGTTCAAGATTTGGGTGAGCGATTGCTGGATGTTTTTCCATAACAGCCTGAATAATGGTAGGAATATCAAGAAAGCGTATTTCATTTTTTAAAAAATAAAATACGGCGGTTTCATTGGCTGCATTAAAAACACAAGGCATTGTACCGCCTGTCCTTCCTGCTTGATAGGCCATTTGCAGGGCTGGGAACACTGTATTATCCGGCGAATGGAATGTAAGTGGCTTTGTTTGCAGTAAATCTAATTTAGGAAAACTCGCAGGAGCTCGTTCTGGGAACGTCAGGGCATATTGTATCGGCAGACGCATATCCGGCACACCCAGTTGCGCCATTATTGCACCGTCTGCATATTCAATCATGGAATGGATAATACTTTGTGGATGAATTACTACGTCGATTTGGTCATAATCAACGGAAAATAACCATCTCGCTTCAATGACTTCTAAACCTTTATTCGCCATGGTGGCCGAATCAATCGTGATTTTTTTTCCCATTGACCAATTTGGATGTTTTAAACAGTCTGCAATGGTAACCTTTTTTAATTGCTCCCTGGTAAAACCGTAAAAAGGCCCTCCCGAGGCAGTCAATATAATCCGAG